>CAZVTS010000009.1:1540-48287 GCA_964630175.1 uncultured bacterium | reverse complement strand
AGCTGCGGCCGATCCTGACGCGCCACACCGTGGGGCCCATCTCGATCTCGTCCCAGGTGAACTCGCCCGCGTGCTCGGCAGCGAACTGGTAGTACAGCGGCTTGGGATCGTGGTCGTTGATGAGCACGTAACCCGCGCCTGGTTCGAGCGCGTTCCACTCCACGAAGATCGTCTCGTGGCGCTGCGCAGGCGGCATGTGCCGCACGTCCAAGTCCTTGGTGGGTCCCGTGGCGGCCGGTTTCTGCTTGGGCGTCCGGGTGAGGTAGTGGAGCGTGCCGTTGAAGCGCTCCCCCTCCTTGGGCCAGGCGTGGCGCAGTAGCGTCCAGGCGCGGGCAGCGATGTCGCAGGCCTCGTCCTTCTCGCCGGCGTCACCCAGCTTGCGGAGGCTCTCGTCCAGGAGGCGGCTCACTTTGCCTAGGGCCTCGTCAGCGTCGGTGACGGTGGGTCCGGTTGCGGGGATCTTGGTGGGATCGGCGCTCGTGTCCGTAGCGTTACTCATGACCGGGAGCGTACGCTCGCCGCCCACCGCGGCACCATGACCTGGGCCAAGGCCGTGTTCAGAGCAGCCTCTTGGCCGGCGCCGCCTCCCGGCGGGTCCGAGGGTCGCACCTCAGAAGCCCTGGGCGAACGTGTCGCAGGCGTTGGGGTCGCCCGTGTCGAAACCGGTGCGGAACCATTGCTGCCGCTGCGCGGCGCTGCCGTGCGTGAACGTCTCCTGGTTGGGGATCCGCCCGGCGCGTTTCGCCAGGGTGTCGTCGCCCACGGCCGCGGCGGCCCGCAGCCCCGACTCCAGGTCACCCCGTTCCATCACACCGGTGCGGTTGGCGTGCGCCGCCCACACGCCGGCGTAACAGTCGGCCATGAGCTCGGTGGCCACGGACGCCTGACTGGCCCGTGCGGGCTGCGTGCGCTGGATGCGTTGCGACTCCGCGAGGATGCCGAGCGCGTTCTGCACGTGATGGCCGATCTCGTGCGCTATCACGTACGCCTGGGCGAAGTCCCCGGGCGCGCCGTAGCGCGAATGCAGTTCGTCGTAGAAGGAGAGGTCCAGGTACACGCGCTGATCGGTGGGGCAGTAGAACGGCCCCGCCGCCGAGGGCGCCACGCCGCAGCCCGACTCGACGGCGTCGCGGTAGAGCACGAGGCGCGCCACCGGGTACTGGATGCTGGACGCCTCGAAGGCGCTCTGCCAGAAGCCCTGCACGTCGTCCAGCACGAACGACACGAAGCGCACCTGCTGCTCCTCGGCGTCCAGAGACTGCTGGGTGACGGGCGGGGCGCTGCTGGTGGTCGTGCCACCGCCAACGCCTATGAGCGAGAAGATGTCCACGCCGGTCACCGCGCTCAGCACGAGCACCAGGATGACGCCGCCTATGCCGAGCGGGATGGCGCCCCCGCCGACCGTGCGACCAGGTCCGCCGGCGGCGCGCCGGTCCTCCAGGTTCCTACTTCTTCCGCGGTCTTCCCATTTCATGTTTTTGCATCCCTAACGCGTGACGGTGGCCGTGAGCGGCCGCACCGGATGCTACCCGGGCTGGCGCAGCATACAGGTACGAGTAGCCGCCCAGGGTTACCATCCGGCGATGAGCGACACCAACAACAACCACGAAACGCGCTTCGTGCCGCTGAACGGCACCATGAACACGCGCGACTTGGGCGGCCTGCCGTTGGCAGGGGGCGGCTTCACCCGTGCGGGCGTGTTCTACCGTTCCGACGTGCCCATGGACCTCGACGACGCGGATCTCGCGGAGCTTGAACGCCGCGGGCTCTCCACCGTCATCGACCTGCGCCAGCCGAACGAGCTCGAGCGCGACCCGTCCGCCCTGCATGACCGGCCGGGCCTCGACTGGCACAACGTGGAGGTGTGGGGGCACATCTCCCGGGACGAGGGCCCCGCGGACGAGTACGACATCGTGGCCTTCTACCGCGCTGCGCTGGATCACGCCGGGCCCGGCTTCGCCAACGCAGTCGAGCTCCTGGCTCACAGCGCGGGAGCGGCCCTGTTTCACTGCACCGCCGGGAAGGACCGCACCGGCCTACTGGCGCTGCTCGTGCTGGAACTGGCGGGAGTGGACACCGAGACCATCGTGGCCGACTTCGCCCTGACCCACGACCGCATCGGGCCGCTGCGGGAACGCCTGCTGGCCGACGCAGAGAAGAACGGCGTCAGCCGCGAGCAGTTCAGCAGGCTGCTGGGCGCAACGCCGGAGATGATCGAGCCTGCCATCGAGTACTTGCACGGGCAGCATGGCGGCGCTGAGGCGTACCTGAAACGCCACGGGGTAACGCAGGAGACGCTGGACAAGATCCGCGCCAAACTCGGCGCCTGACCCGGTCTTAACGCCACCTTAACCTCGGGGCAGCAGGGGTAGCCCCAGATATGGAACGCTCGTTCCATAACATGCTACTGTCTGCTCGATGGCGCGTCCGAAGGAGTTCGACGAACAAGAAGTGGTGGCCAAGGCGGTGGAGCTCTTCCAGCGCAAAGGCTACGGCGCCACCTCCGTTCGTGACCTCCTGGAGCAGACGGGCCTCTCGAGCAGCAGCCTGTACGCCACCTTCGGCGGCAAGGAGCAACTCTTCTTGGATGCGCTCCGTGCCCACGCCGTTCTGGAGCGGCAGACCCTGCTGGAACAACTGACGGGACCGGGTGGGCTTCGCAACAACGTGCGTGGGGTCTTCGACGGCCTCCTTCACATGCTGCTGGAGCCAGACAACCGGTCCTCCCTCACCCTGCGAGCGGCGGTGGAGCTGGCCACCAGCATGCCGCCCGTTTTCGCCTTCCTATCCAAGTACATCCAGGAGCTAACCGACATGTTCGCCACCGTTCTCCAACAGGCCGCCGACCGCGGTGAGGTCACCCTGCGGTTCCCCGCTGCCGACCTCGCCAACTACCTCCTCTTCAACGCCTACAGCCTCGGTGTGGTGGCGCGCGTAGGCCGCAACGAGGCACAACTCAAACGCTACGTGGACATCGCCATGACCGTGCTGGATGAGCCGGAGAGCGTGGTGACCGCGTGAAGGCGCTCAGCCGGTTCACCGTCAAGTACCCCTGGCCGGTGATCGTCGCGTTCGTGCTCATCTCACTGGGCCTCGGATTCGGCGCCACCAAGCTCGAGCTGGAGGCCTCCGTGCTCGCCATGCTGCCGGACGGCGCGGAGGAGACGCTGCTCGCTGAACGCATCGGCGACATCTTCGGCGTGAACGCGGTGATGGTGGCCATGGTCGAAGGCGACGTCTACACGCCGGAGGGCATCGCGGCGCTCACCCGGCTCACCGCCGCCGCGGAGCGTGCGCCCGGCGTAACCAGCGTTACCAGCGCCGGCAACGCCCAGCGCATGGAGGACGACGACGGTTTCCTCCTCATCGAGGACCTCTTCCCCGCTCAGCCGACGGCGGACGATATCGCCGTGGCCCGCGCCTACCTGGAGAGCTCGCCCATGTACCGCGGCGGCCTGCTCATATCCGAGGACGGCTCCTCGGCCAACGTGGTCATCCAGGTGGACGCCTCGGTGGATTCGCAGATAGTCATAGACGGCATCCGTGGCGCTCTCACCGAGCACTGGGAGGCGGCCGGCCTCGGCGCCACCCACCTCGTGGGCGGGCCGCTGCTGGACGGCGAGCTGAGGAACACGCTGGCGCGCGAGATGCCCCTGCTGGGCGGCGTGGCCGCGCTCCTCATCCTCGTCATGCTCTTCCTCAACTTCCGCACCACGCGCGGGGCGCTGCTGCCACTCATGTCGGTAGTGGTGGGCCTCGTGTGGTCGCTTGGGCTCATGGGCTGGCTTGGAGCCAAGCTCAGCACGCTGAGCATGATCGCGCCGGTGGCCATACTGGCCGTGGGCAGCTCCTTCTCGCTGCACCTGTTGGGCCGCTTCTACCAGGAGCTGGCGCACGGCACCACCAAGGAGGGCGCCATCCAGAAGGCGTTCACCGAAACGGGCCTGGGCGTGCTCATCTCCGGCCTGGCCATCTCGGCGGCGCTCACCACCTTCGTGCTCTCCGGCATGCCGACCGTACGCACCCTGGGGCTGCTGACGGCCGGTGGCGTGCTGGCCACGCTCATCTCCGCCATGCTGCTCCTGCCGGCGGTACTGGAACTGCAGCGGCTCCCGAAGCGCGTCATAGACCCGGAGGCGCCCGGCGCCATCGGCGGCTTCCTGAGGTGGGTCGCCAACCTGGTCATCCGCCAGCGCACCGCCATCCTCATCATCAGCGCGGCGCTGCTCGGGGTGGCCATCTTCGGCGCCACCCGCATCGTGCCGAACACGGCCGTCATCGACTACTTCGCAACGGACTCCCCGATGCGCAAGGATTACACGAAGGTGGAAGAGGCGTTCGGCGCCTCCAGCCAGATCCAGGTTCTGGTGGAAGGCGACCTCGGTGATCCCGCCACGCTGCAGGCCATGCTCGACTTCCAGGACGCGGTGGCAGAGATAGAGGGCATGGGCCCCGCCACCTCCATCGCCACCATCCTCCGCGCCATCCACTGGACGCTCACCGGCGAGGAAGCCCTGCCGACCACCCGGGAAGGCGTGGCGCAGGAGCTGCTCATCTACCAGCTCTCAGGCGACCCGAGCACGATCAGCAGCTACATGACGCTGGATTCGAGCATGGGCCTCATCGACCTGGCCACCACGTCGCCCTCCACGGCGGAGATGCGGCGCATGCAGAACGCAGTGGAGGCCGCAGCCGACGCCATCCTGGCGCCTCACGCGGAACTGAGCTACACCGGCACCTCGCTCATCCAGCTTGCAGTGGAGGACTCGCTGCTGCACGACTTCCTCATAAGCCTCTCGCTCGCCATCCTCCTGGTCATCATCATCGACAGCTTCGTGCGCTCCGTGCGCGCAGCGGTGGTGACCATCCTGGCGCTCCTCCTCACGATCGCCCTCCAGTACGGGCTCCTGGGCGTGCTGAGCATCCCGCTCGATCTCTCCACCATGCTGCTGGGGGCGCTGGCCATCGGTGTAGGCGATTACGCCATCCACCTGACCGTCCGGTACATGGAGGAGCGGCGCCTGGCCCGCGCCCCAGAGCTCGCCATGACCAACGCCATCCTCAGCTCGGGCCGCTCCATCCTCTTCACCGCCCTCACGCTCGGAGCCGGCTTCGCCAGCATGATCGTCAGCCAGTTCGTGCCTGTCAGCACCCTGGGCACCCTCATGACCTTCACGGTGATCTCGGTAGGGACCGCCTCGCTCACACTGCTACCCGCAGCCTGCCTCGTGTTCCTACGCAACCCGCCAGGAGCCAAGAACCCCACACCCGCTACGGAGGTAACCCATGCGTAACCAGCTTCACTCCGCCGCCCCGCACCCGGCCAGGGCCCGCCTGCGCCGCTGGCTGGCCAGCGCCCTGGTGACGGGCCTCGTGCTCTCGAGCCTCGCCTCGGCGCAGCTCTACCAGACCGCCCAGGAGGTCACGGACGCCATGAGCGACCTCAAGACCCCCAGCACCAGCGTCGCCACCATGACCATGACCATCACGTCGTCCAGCGGCCACGCGCTCACGCGGGAGATGCAGCTCTGGTCCGCCAACGAGGGCAAGAGCCAGCTCATCAAGTTCCTGAACCCGGCGGACATCCGCGGCTCCGGGTTCCTCTCCGTCGAAGAGGCGGGAACCACCCAGACGCTCATCTACCTGCCGGCGCTCGGCCGCACCCGCCGCGTGGCCGGCGGCCAGGAGCAGGACGCGTTCTTCGGCTCCGACTTCTCGTACGAGGAGATCTCGAGCATGAGCGGTGACTTCACGGACGACTACGAGTCGGAGCTGCTCGAGGTGAAGGAAGGGCCCGTCTACGTGATGGCGGCCACGGCCTCCGCTGGCTCGAGCTCGACCTACGACCGCCTCGTGTACGAGGTGCCCGAGACTACCCTCATCCCCAGCCGCGTGGAGTTCTACCGCGGTGGCGATCTGATCAAGGTGCTCACCATCTCAGGCACCACCGAGGTGGGCGGTTACGTGCTGCCGAGCGAGATCCGCATGGAGACCGTTGCGGCCGGTTCGTACACCACCATCCTGCAGTCCGACTTCACGGTGGACGAGGACATTCCCGCCGACGTCTTCACCGAACGCTTCCTGCAGCGCTGACCAACGAGGGGTGACACTCATGTTCCGCAAGCTCAACAACACGGCCCGCGCGGCCCAGGTGCTCGCGTTCACGCTCGCGCTGCTGCTCGGTAGCGCCGCCCTTGCCCAGGTGAAGTACGACCTGGGTGGCGAACTCAGCGCCGACTTCGGCGTGGCGGTCGACGGCTACATCCCCGTGGCCGCTGCCGGACTCACGCTTAGGTTGGACGGCGAGGTAGGCGCCGGCTTCTTCCCCGACGCCGTCTTCCTGGCGGAAGTACACGCCAGGTACGACGCCGCCAACCCGGACGCACCCTTCGCGGTGCGGCTGGGGCGCGCCTACGCCACGGCCTACCTCGGCCCCATCGACCTCAGCGTGGGCAACCAGGTCGTGTCCTGGGGTTCCACCGACGTGCTGAGCCCGGTGGACGTGCTCAACCCACGCGACCTGAGCTACCCGATCGCCGATCCGGCCAAGCAGAAGCTGGCGACCCCGATGATCAGGGCCGTGGCCCATGCGTCCGGCGGCGTCACCGTGGACGTGGTGCTGGTGCCCGTGTTCGTGGCGTCCGAGGTTCCCGGCGTCCGCTGGCAGCCAGGCCTCGAGCTGCCTCCCGGCGTGATCATCGTGGGCTTGTCGGACCCCGTGGTCGCGCGACCTGCAGTCGAGCTGGCCAACATGCAGTTCGGCGTGCGCGCCACGCTTGACCTGAACATAGGCGGCGGCGCGGACGTGAGCGCCATGTACTACCGCGGTTTCAGGCACCTGCCGTCCGTGGCTTACGTTCCGGTGCCCACGGCCGAGCCCGGTCAGTTCATCGTCCAGCCGCTGCTCGCCTACGATCCGATCCAGGTCCTCGGGCTCGATTTCTCGGCCGTGGTGGGCCAGTTCGTGCTCCGGGGCGAGGCGGCCTACACCATCACCGGCGAGCCCGCCACCCTACCCGGTGGCCTGCCCACGCCCGTGGGCGCCGACGCCTTCGACCTCGTGCTAGGCATCGAGACCAACCTGCCCGGTGGTCCGTTCGTGAGCCTGCAGGGTGTGTACCAGCACACCGCCGCCGGGGCGTCCGCCATGGTGCCCGGCGGCCCGGCCCTGGAGGCCGACAACCGCTTCTCCACCGCGCTGATCACCACCTACGAGGCCAGCAACCGCCTGGGCCTGGACATGGCGTGGCTGCACTCCTGGAGCGATGGCAGCGGCGTGCTGAGGCCCTCCCTCAGCTACACGTTGGCCGACGGCCTCGTCGGCACTTTCGAGGCGGCCGTGTTCTACGGCGCCGTTGGGAGCGAGTATGGAGCTTGGCGCGACAACAGTCAGTTCCGCATCGGTGCAGCCTTCTCGTTCTGAGCTAGTGCGGCGGGCCCGCTGGAGCGGAGTCCGCCACCTCGAACATGCTCTCGCCCGCGGGGTGTTGGCGCTGGCGGCGCTCCTGGCCGCCAGCGGGGCACTCGCACAGACACCCGCCACGCTGTGGCAGCAGGGCGAGTTCGAAGCCGCTTATGAAAGCGCCAGCAGCGCCCTGGAGGGCGGCGAGACGGCAGAGCTGCAGTTGCTGGCAGCCCGCGCCGCCGCCGATCAGGCCGTGTACGTGCTGGCACCGAACGGTAGCCCCCTGGCCGACCAGCTGACCTGGCTCAAGCGCTCCGTGACGGCGGCGGAGCGCGCCGTGGCGCTGGCGCCCGACTCGGCTCAGGCCGTGGTGTACCTGGCTCGCGCTCGCGGCGAGATAGCGCGCCGTTCAGGCATCCTCCAGAACCTCAACGTGGCGGGCGACCTCAAGGGGCTGTTCGACCAGGCTCTGGCGCTCGACCCGAACGACGCGGACGCGCTGGTGGGGTTGGCCATGTGGCACCTGGAGCTGGTGGAGAACGGCGTGGGCTGGCTCTACGGTGGCCGGCGCGACCAGGTGCTGCCCCTGCTGGAGGCCGGCGTGGCCGCGGCGCCTCAGCAGGTGAACCTGCGGCTCGAGTACGCCACTGCACTAACGTCCTTAGGTGAACCGGCGAAGGCCAGGGAGCAGCTGGAGCTGGCGCTGACGCTGCCGGCCACCACGGCCGTGGACCGCGCCGAACAGGAGAAGGCGAAAGCGCTCCTGGCGGCCGATTAGCCCTGCGGCGGCCGCTTGCGCCACGCCTGCTGGAAGGCGGCGATGCTCATGCCGAAACCGACCGCGGACACGAAGTAGAACAGTGGGTTGCCGCTCCCAAGACCCCGCCAGAGCAGGTAGGCTCCCGCCGCGAACGTTACGACAGCGAAGAACAAGGTTCCCGGTCTCATGACTGCTCCGAAACTAGCACACTGGAGCTCTGAGCTCAGAGTTAAAGAAGCACGCCCGGGAGGCTGCACTCCCGGGCGGTCGTTCATAGGGGTAGTCAGAATCTACCGCCGCATCATGAGAAGAGATGTTGAACTGTCCACATTCACGTGAGGCGCGGGCTTCGTGCGTCGTTCAGTCGGTGAGCAGGCGGCCGTCCAAGGTGCAGGCCACCGCCTGCCGCCTCACGAACGTGATGAACTCGCGCCTACCCAGAGCGCGCAGCATGCTCACGGCCTCCGGGAAGCCCATGCCAAGCTGATCGAAGCGGTGAGCGTCGGAGCCGTAGGTTATCGGCACGCCACGCCGCACGAGACCCGCGAGGAGCGTCTCGGAGGGGAACGGCCGACCCACGCGGCGCACACCCGAGCCGTTCACTTCCACCGCTACACCGGCGTCCGCTATCACGTCCAGCGTGCTCTCGATCTCATGGCTCATGTCCGTACGTGGGGGAGGCACCTTGGCCGTGATGGCGTCCAGGTGCGAAAGCACGTCGAAGAGGCCGGACCGCGCTGCCTCGCGCAGGTTCCGCCAGTAGCCGCGGTGGAACTCGTCGAAATCGTCCACGCTGGCCCAGGTGGAGGTGTCGTAGATGTGCCACTCGCCCACCTCATGAACGGAGCCCAGCACGAAGTCCAGCTCGGGCCGCGCCAGCTCGGCCGCGTAGATGCTCTCGGTGCCCGGCACGTAGTCGGCCTCCACTCCGATCCGCACGTCGAAGCCAGGGAACTCCTCCTGTAGCGCACGCCGGACTGCCACCGCCTCGGTCAGGTACCCGCTCCACTCGCTGCGCGCCATCTGGATGCGGGGCCGCGGGTGGTCCGCCTGTGCAGCGAAGAGCGGCGCGTGGTCGCTCCAGCCGAAGATCCGGATCCCTCTGGCCTGCGCAGCGCGCGCGACGGCCTCCAGGCTTCCTTCGGCGTGGCCGCAACGTTCGTGGTGGTTATGTAGGTCTATCAAACCGCTTACGCTCCGTCTTCCCCGTCACTGCTGGGCGGGCGCACATGCCCGAGCAGTTGGCCGCCGGTCTCCTCCAGTTGGGACCCCAGTCCCTCCGCCTCCTGGAGCTCCCGCAGTTGCCCCATGCTCGCTTCCGGCACCACGTGCACCGCGGCCCCTCCCCGAGCCATGCGTGCCCGCCACTCGCTCGGCACTCGGTCGTTGCAGAGCACGGTGTCCACCTCTTCGAAGGCGGCGATGAGCGTGTCGTGGTCGCGGTTCAGCTTGGTGTCGTCCACCAGCATCACGCTGTGCCTACTCACTGCCATGAAGCTGCGCACGATGGCCGCCTCCGCGAAATCGCGGCGTGTGTAGCCGCGGGTGCTGACTCCCGAGCAGCTGAAGAAGAACATCTCGATGTTGTAGTTGCGGATGATCTCGGCGGCCGCCGAGCCTACCAGTTCATACGAGTTCGGCTTCAGCACACCGCCCGTAAGGATGACCTTGGAGCGGCGCAGGGCGTGCAGTTCTATGGCTATGTTCACGGCGTTGGTGACGATGTTGGTGGGCCTGTTGTAGAGCGCCCACGCCAGGTGGGTGCAGGTGGTGCCGCCCGAGAGCCCTATCACCATGTTGGGCTCCACCATGGCAGCGGCTGCGATGGCGAGGCTCTGCTTCGCCACGTCGCGCTGGCCGAGCCGGTGCTTGAACGCGCTGCGGTAGTTGACCTCGGCGCGCATCTCGGCGGAGCCCCAGCGCCGCACGATGACGCCCTGCGACTCGAGGGCCGCCAGGTCGCGCCTCAGGGTCGCGGCGCTGACACCCGCCTCCTGGGCCAGTTGCTCCACCTCGCAGGCGCCGTGACGGTAAAGAAGCGAGATGATCAGCTCGCGCCGCTGCCGTATGCGCACACGGCTCGACCTGAGCGGCTGCCGGTCAGCCGACCCCACTGACGGTTCTTCCCCCACCGAGCTTACGAGCCGGCAACACTGAGCGCCTCGGCCGCGCCGCGGTTGGCGTGGGCGAGGTCGCGGTGTCTCACCGTGACGGCGGGAGAGAGCTCTTTGAGACGGGCGCCGATGGCTTCGGCCAGCGCCACGGAGCGGTGCTGTCCGCCGGTGCAGCCGATGGCGATCGACAGGCGCGAGCGGCCCGTGCGGGCGTAAGCAGGCAACCACTTCTTCAGGTAGTCCACGGTGTCCTTCAGCCAGGGTTCGGCCTCCGGCTGCCCGAGCACGTAATCTGCCACGGGCTTGTCGAGGCCGGTCTGCGGCCTGAGCACCGGGTCGTAGAACGGGTTGGGCAGGAACCGTACGTCGATCAGCAGGTCCGCGTCCAGCGGTACGCCGTGCTTGAAGCCGAACGAGACCACTTCCACGGCCATCTGCTCCTCGAAGGAGCTGCCCGTGATCATGAGCGCCAGACGCTCCTTGAGTGCGGCGGGCTTCAGAAGTGAAGTGTCCATGATCAGGTCGGCGCGGTCCCTCACGTCAGCCAGGATGCGTCTCTCACGGGCGATCTGCTCGCTGAGGTTGGCGTCCTGACCGAGCGGGTGTCGTCTGCGCGTCTCCGAGAAGCGTCTGATGAGGATGTCGTCCGCACAGTCCAGGAAGAGAACCTGATGCGGCACGCTGAGCTCCTGGAGCATGTTCAGCGACTCCGCCACGTCGGCGAACACGCCCTGGCCGCGCGCGTCCATGGCCACCGCCACCCTCCGACCCTGCTCGACGGCAGTGGTGTAGAGGTCGGCGAGCTGCGGCAGGAACGTCGGGGGCAGGTTATCGATGCAGAAGAAGCCCAGGTCCTCCAGCGCGTTCATGGCGTTCGTCTTGCCTGCGCCGGACATGCCCGTGAGTACGAGTAATGGTGAGGGACTGCTCAACTGGCCACCTCCTTCTGGGCCGTCCCGCCGTGACCGGCGGTCTCCCCCTGCTGTGGAGCCGTCACGGCGGCGAGGCGGCCGTCCTCGCCGAACACCTTGATCGGGTTGGGGAACGCCATCAGGTTCACCCTGCTGCCCGGCTCCAGGTTCGGGTGGTCGTTCTCGCGAACGGTCACCTCCGTATCACTGTAGCGCACGCGGTAGTACCAGTCGGTTCCCGTTGGCAGGCTGGCGGTGACCTCGGCTTCAGTAGCCAGTCCACCCCCCGCGCCGGCGGTCACGAAGCCGAACTCCTCAGCCCTAAGGCCTACGGTCACGCCTTTTCCGGCCGACATACCCTGCACGCCCTCGAGGGGCACGGTGAGCGCCCCGCAGCGGGCCACGAGGGAGCCGCTCACCTGCTCCGTCACGCCGCTCAGGAAGTTGATGCGCGGGTTGCCGAGGAAGTCGGCTGCGAAGCGGTTGGCCGGCTGAGCGTAAAGCTCGAGCGGCGGGGCGAACTGCTGCAGTTCGCCATCGTTCATAAGCGCGATGTGGGTGGACATGGTGAGCGCCTCGAGCTGATCGTGGGTCACGTAGACCACCGTGGCGCCGGTCTCGTGGTGCAGGCGCTTCAGTTCGGCGCGCATGTCCATGCGGAGCTTGGAGTCCAGGTTGGAGAGCGGCTCGTCCAGCAGCAGCACGCTCGGCCGCATGACGAGCACGCGCGCTATCGCCACGCGCTGCTGTTGGCCGCCCGAGAGCTCGCTCGTGAAGCGACCCAACAGTCCACCGATCTGCATGGCCTCCGCGATCTCGGTCACGCGAGCGGTGAGTTCAGCGCGTTTCACCCGCTGCACGCGGAGCCCGAAGGCGATGTTCTCCGCCACGGTGAGGTGTGGCCACAGGGCGTAGCTCTGGAACACGAGGCCCAGGCCTCGCTTCACGGGTGCGAGCGACACACCGCGGTCACGCGAGAAGGCGCAGGTGTCCCCTATCCAGATCTCGCCCTCGGTGGGCTGCTCCAACCCCGCGATCATGCGGAGCGTGGTGGTCTTGCCGCAACCGGAGGGTCCCAGGAAGGTCGTGAACGAGCCGTCCTCCACCTCCAGGTCCAGCTTGCGCACGGCGGGCGCTTCCACCCCGGCGAACCGTTTGGTAACGCCTCTTACGCTGATGGTGGGCATCTCAACCTCCCAACCCCTTCGCCAGGTCGGTCTTCAGCAGACGGCGACTGAGGATAGTGCTAAGGATGACTATCACCACTAGCAGCAGCACCATCGCGTTGGTGTAGGGGTACCAGCCGCGGTCCGTGTACTTCAGGGTGATCGTGGTGGCCAGCTGCGTGCCGGGAGTGACGAGCAGGATGAGGAGGGACAACTCCCGCGTTACGGAGATGAAGGGCAGCAGCATCCCGGAGAAGTAGGTAGATTTCTGGATCGGGAACAGTATGCGCCTGAGCCGCGTGAACCAGCCCGCTCCCGCCATGAGGCCCGCCTCTTCGAGCTCCGGCCCCACCTGCAGCATGGCAGAGGTACCGGCCTTGGTGGCGTACGGCAGGTAGCTCACCACGCACACTATGACGAGGAGGGCGAAGGTGCCGTAGAGCGCCGGGATCGGTCCGCGCGGCACGGCGAAGAGGGCCAGGAAGATGGAGCCGAGCGCGATGCTGGGCATGAGGTAAGGCAGGAACGCCATCTGGTCGAGCAGCTTGGAGGTGAAGGTGCCGCGCAGCCTCACCACCGTGTAGCCGATGAGCATGCCCAGCACGCCGCAGATGACCGCCACGGTGAGCGCCAGCCTAAGCGTGTTGCCGAGCGCTCGCATGAGCTGCGGGTTGCGCAGGATGCCCGGCTCGCCGGTGCCGAGGCCGAGCGTGTAGCTGGCCTCACCGATCCAGTAGTGGAGGCTCAGGTTGTCCCAGCTGTAGGTGCCGGGCCTGAGCATGAGGGTGTCTATCGCCAGCGCCACGATGGGCACCACGGTGACCACCAGCATGAAGCCGATCACCAGGGCGGTAAGCGGCCAGCGCCACTTGCCGAGCTTCACCAGGTTGGCGCGGGCCCCCTTGCCGGACACCGTTACGAAGGACCGGCGAGCGCCAAGGAACCTGTGGTTCATGTAGAGCACGAGCACCCCGAAGGCGATCATGGCCAGCGCCGCGATGTAGCCGATGCCGGGCCGCTGCCCTATGAGGTTGCCGTAGAGGGCGGTGGAGAGCACGAACTCACGCACGGGACCGCCGAGGAACGCCGGCGTACCGAACGTGCCAAGACCCTTCGAGAAGGTGAGGAGGAACGTGCTGAAGATGGCGGGCAGAACGAGCGGGAACACGATGCGGCGCAGCACCGTGAAGCGCCCCGCTCCGAGCAGTTCCGCGGACTCCTCCAGCTGCGCGTCCAAGTTGCGCAGCGCGCCGCCTATGAGCATGAAGCCGAACGGGAAGTAATGCAGCGCGAGCGTGATGGTGATGGGGAACAGCCCGTAGGCGAACCAGTCGGGCGTAGCTACACCCGTGACCGCCTGGAATATCCCCTGCTGCCCGCCGATACGCTGGTTCTTGAAGATAGTTATCCACGCCAGGGCCAGCGTCCAGGACGGCATGACGTACGGGATTATGGCCGCGTTGGAGATGAAGCCCTTGAGCGGGAGGTTGGAACGCACTACCAGCCAGGCGAGTCCGCCGCCGATGGCCAGTGCCAGTAGCGACATGCTGACGGCCACGATGAGAGTGTTGAGTAGCGGACGATAGAAGAACGCCACCGAGTCGCGGCCCACGAAGGTGCGCTCCCAGTGGGCGGTGGTGAAGTCGCCCGGTAGGGAACCGGGGATCTGGAACCGTTCCAGCGGGTGCACGATGAACGTCTCCTGCACCAGCACGAAGAGCGGCACCACCACCAGGTACGCCAGTATGGCCACGAACACGATGGCCAGGAGCACCTGCGGCGTGATGTTGAGCTTGACCCGGTTCACCAGCCGTCTGAAGGGCGAGATAGTCATGGCGCCGGAGTCCTGTTGGGCGCGGCGGCGCCGAGTGGCGCCGCCGCAGGATCAACGAACATGATGCTCGGTCCAGCCGCCGGCATCAGCGCTGGACGTACCTCTGCCAGGTGTCGAGGACCTGGCCACGGTGCATGAGGGCGAAGTCGATGTCGTAGCCCCAGAGCCTCTCTTCCCACCAGGTCCAGGGCATGTCGCCCTCGAACGGCACCTGGTCGGGGTTGGGGGTGTACACGCCCGGGGAATCGGCCCACGGCTCGAAGCCTTCGATGGTGGTGAGGTACTCCGTGAACAGCTTGGCGGCGTTGGGGTGGGGCGCAGTGGCGGAATGCTGGATGAGGATCGGGTAGTAGTAGCCGAGGTACGGGCTGATGCTTCTGCTCTCGGAAAGCGCGAGGTCGAGGTTCGGGATGTCGCGGTGCTTCGAGTACACGTAGAACATGCCGAACGGCGGGTCTTCCTGACCGCGGGCGCCCACTGCCTCGGCGATGCGCGTGTCGCTCGTCATGATGATCGGGTCGTTCTGCAGGAAGCGCTTGATCCACTCGAGGCCGGCGTTCTCCTCGGTGAGCACGAGCGGCTCGCCGTAGGTAGCCTCGTAATCGGCCGTCAGTTCGTCGGCGCGCCGGATGAACTCGGTGAGGGCGTTCTGGTGCTCGCCCGTGATGGCCACGTCGCGGATCATGACCTTGCCGCGGTACTCGGGGCGGGTGAGGTCCCAGATGCTGTTGAAGGGGTCCTCCGCGTAAACCTCGGTGTTGTAGCCGAAGATGCGGTTGATGAACCCGAGCACCAGTGGGTCCTGGTACCGCTCGGCGTACTTGGCCTGCGCGGTGGGGGGCACGTAGTTCACGAAGTAACCGGTGTTGCTCAGCAGCTCCTTGCCTGCGGGCCAGTCCTCCAGCACGATCATGTCCACGTTCCTCACGCCGGCGCGGGCTTCCTGGTAGGAGCGCTCGATCATCTCCTGCTCACCCAGGCGCACTACTTCCACCTGGATGCCCGTGAGCGCCTGGAAGCGTTCACCGGCGGTGACGGTGCGGCTGGTCACCGTGTAGACGGTGAGCTTCCCTTCCTGCCGCGCTGCGGCCTCGACGGCCGCCCAGTCTTCCTGCGCGTACGCGGCTCCGAGTAGCAGGAGGGCGATGGCGACAAGAAAACCTCCGAACCTGAAGGGCGAAAGAGCTCTGGCACGCTTGCGAGTATGCATTCTCGTCTCCTTATGGCTCCACCCGCCCGGGAGCGGCCAAGGCGCCAAGGCTCTGCGGGGAGGTTGCAGCCCGAACTACTTGAAGGTGGCAGGCATGCTATCACCGCTGCGCAGGCCTTGCGCAGGAAGTTGCGCGAGTTCTGCTCATTTGCGCATCTCTACGTTGTGCCAGGTCCGTGCTCGGCCTTCACTGCCCCAGGATCATGGCGAACATGAGCGGCGCCACGATGGTGGCGTCCGACTCGATGATGAACTTCGGGGTGTCGATGCCGAGCTTGCCCCAGGTGATCTTCTCGTTCGGCACGGCGCCCGAGTAACTCCCGTAGCTGGTGGTGGAGTCGCTGATCTGGCAGAAGTAGCCCCACAGCGGCGTGGGCCTCCGCATGTCCTGCTCCAGCATGGGCACCACGCAGATGGGGAAGTCGCCGGCGATGCCGCCGCCGATCTGGTAGAAGCCAACCGAGCGCTTGGCGGCCATCTCCGTGTACCAGTCGGCCAGGAACATCATGTATTCGATGCCCGTGCGCACGGTGTGCACGTTCTTTATCTCGCCCGACAGGTTGGCGGCAGCGTACATGTTGCCGCTGGTGCTGTCCTCCCAGCCCGGCACGATGATGGGGAGGTTCTTCTCCGCGGCTGCCAGCAGCCAGGAGTCCTTGGGGTCTATCTGGTAGTACTGCTCCAGCTTCCCGCTGTTCAGGATGCGGTAGATGATCTCGTGCGGGAAGTAGCGCTCGCCCGCCTGGTCCGCGCGCGTCCACTCGGAGAGCAGCGCGCCCTCCAGCCGCCGCATCGCCTCACCCTCCGGGATGCAAGTGTCCGTTACGCGGTTCATGTGTCGCTCGAGGAGGGCCTGCTCGTCCTCAGGGGTCAGGTCGCGGTAGTGCGGCACGCGCTCGTAGAAGTCGTGCGCTATCAGGTTGAAGACGTCCTCTTCCAGGTTGGCGCCGGTGCAGGTGATGATCTGCACCTTGTCCTGCCGGATCATCTCCGCCAGGGAGAGCCCGAGCTCGGCCGTGCTCATGGCCCCGGCCAGGGTGATCATCATGGCGCCGCCGCCGTTCAGGTGTGCGCGGTAGGCGTCGGCGGCGTCTATCAGGGAGGCGGCGTTGAAGTGCCGGTAATGGTGTCTCAGGAACTCGCTTATGGGGCCTGCTGCTGCGTTCGGGTTGCTCATGTGTGCTCCTCGGCGTTCATCTTACGTGCGGCCCACTGGACGGCGCGCCCTCATCCGAAAGCATGATGAGCGCGTGGCTGCTGACCGCTAACATTGAACCGATGCTAGTAGCCACGGACCTACGGAAGGCGTTCAACGGCACCGTCGCGGTGGACGGCGTGAGCCTCTCGCTGGCGGCAGGTGAGTCGGTAGGGTTATTGGGACCCAACGGCGCCGGCAAGTCCACCACCATCGCCATGCTGAACACGCTCACCCGGCCAGACTCCGGGCGCGTGGAGTTCCTGGGGCAGGACGTGCTGGCAGACCCCACACCCGCGCGGCGCGCCCTGGGCGTGGTGCCACAGGAGATAGCGCTCTATCCGGAGCTCACGGCGCAGGAGAACCTCGAGTTCTTCGGCGGCCTCTACGGCCTCAGGGGCAAGGCGCTGCGAAGCGCCACGGACGACGCCCTGGAGCTAGTGGGCCTGACGGAGCGCCGGCGGGAGCAGATCAAGAAGTACTCGGGCGGCATGAAGCGCCGCATCAACATCGCCGCCGCCCTCCTGCACGACCCGAAGATCGTGATCATGGACGAGCCCACGGTGGGCATAGACCCGCAATCACGCAACCACATCCTCGACACGGTGCGGCGCCTCAACCGCGAGCGCGGGCTAACGGTGCTGTACACCTCGCACTACATGGAGGAGGTGGAGCAGCTGTGTGGCCGCGTCTACGTGATGGACCACGGCAAGGTCATCGCGGAGGGCAGCCTCGCCGCAGTGCGGTCGCTGGCCGGCGACGAGGGTTCGGTGTGGCTCCAGGCGAACTCCTACCCGGCTGAGCTCCTGGACGCCTTGCGAGCGCTGCCGGGCGTGGGCCGGGCCGTGGCGGCGGAAGACGGCGTTCGCCTCACCCGGAGTGGCGACCTGGCGCTGACCGCCGTGCTGCGCGCCGCCGAGGACACGGGGGTGACGGTAACGAACCTGAGCGTCAGCACGGCCAGCCTCGAGGACGTCTTCCTGCACCTGACGGGGCGGAAGCTGCGCGACTGATGAGCCGCCAGGATTCCGAGCCGACCGCCACCAGACGCGCCCCGCTGGCAGCGTTCCTGCGCAAGGACGTGCTCATCCAGGCGCGGGACCTGAAGGAGCTGGCGCTCATCCTCCTCATGCCGATCATCCTGATCGGCATCCTGGGGCTGGCGCTGGGGCAGTTCATCACGGGCGGCCCGGTACAGCTCGACATCAGCGTGGCGCTGGTGCAAGCGGATGACCCCGCCACCGGACGCGCAGAGTTCACGCGGCGGCTCGCGCAGGCGGACCTGCCCCTGGCGCAGCGCGCGGCGCTGGCGGCCGCGTCGCTCACGGTGCAGCCTGACGAACTGGTGGAAGGGCTACTCCTGAGCCCTGGCCTGGCCGAGCTTCTGAGCGTGCGCGAGCTGGCAGCCGACGCGGCTCACACCTTGCTGGCGAAGGACGAAGTGCAGGCCGTGGTTACCGTGCCAGAAGGCTTCACCGCCAGCATGCTGACGGCCATGTTGCTGGGCGAGGGTAGCGCCGACCTGCGGCTGGCCCTGTCCGACGCCTCGCCGCTGCGGGCCGGCATCGTGAACGACATCCTGACGGCGTTCGCGCGCGAGGTCAGCTTCCAGAGCGCGCTGAGCCAGGCGCTGCAGGCGCCGCCACCCGCAGTGCGAGAAAGCGTGGGCACCGTGGAGGAGGTAGCGGTGGGCGCCAGCGTGTCCTCCGTGGCGTTCTACACGTTCGGCATGGCGGTCATGTTCGCGCTGTTCGTGGCTGGCAGCGTGTCCGGGCGAGCGTTCCTGGAGCGCACCCACCTCACCTTCGACCGTGTCCTCCTGAGCGGCGCCGCGCCGCTGTCGTTCCTGCTCAGCAAGGCCCTGGCGGGCGCCGTGATCGTGTTCCTGCAGGCAGGCTTCCTCTTCGCAGCCGCCACACTGCTGCTGGGTGCGCTCCGCGGGCAGCCGGTGGAGTTCTGGCTCGCCGCCACCGCCATCGCCGCCGCGCTAGCTCTGGCCGTCGGCGCTTTGGGTGCGCTCGTCACGTCACTCAACTTCCGGGCCAACAACCAGTCGCTCACCAACGTGTTCAACTCCGTGATCGTCATGCTGCTCACCGTGCTGGGCGGCTCGTTCTTCCCGGTCGAAGAGTCCGGCTCGCTCCTCAGCCGCGTCGGAGGCTGGACCCCCAACGGGGCGGCCCTCAACGCCTTCCTGGACGCCGCCAAGGGGCTCGGATCGCAGGCCTACGCGCCGGATATCTTCCGCATCCTCATCGTGGCCGCGGTGCTCATGAGCGCGGCCGTGGCGCTCTTCCCTCGCAAGGCGGTCGGCTGATGCGCGCCATCCTTCTCGCACAGTTCCGCCAGACCCTCCGCTCACCGTGGGCGTTCCTCGCCATGATCGCCATGAGCGTGGTGATGGCGCTCGTGTTCGGCTTCCAGGCCACCAGCGCGCTCACCGTTCAGGTGGCGGCGGAGAACGGCATGCCCCCGCAGGAAGCGGCCGCCTGGTTGGAACGCCTCAACGAAGCGCAGGGCTTCGACTTCGTGATGACGGACGACCCCGACGCCGTGCTGCGCCGCCTGAAGGCCAACTCCACCGGCGTGCTGCTGGAACTGGGCGAGGCCTCATGGCACTTGCACACTGCCCCGGGCGACGAGAGCACGTCGGCGCTGGCGAGTTGGATAGGTGGCGTGTACAGCGAGGAGCTCACGCTGCGCACGGCCGCGTCGGGCGCCGAGCTGGCCGTGCTCCGCGCTGACGTGCAGACACGCCTCGAGCAACCGGCGCTGAGGGTGGACAGCACCCAGGTAGCTTCCGCGGCGGAGTTCGTTTACGACAGCCGCACGCAGGGCATGGTGGGCATGGGCCTCTTCTTCGTCACCTTCACGCTGCTGTTCGGCGTGAACATGATCTTGGAAGAGCGCCGCATGGGCATCTGGGACCGCGTGACCATGTCGCCCGCCAGCAAAGCGAGCATGTTCGGAGGGCACTTCCTGTACACGTTCCTTACGGGCATGGTGCAGCTACTAGCGGTGTTCGCCGTTTTCAACCTGGCCTTCGGGGTGACCCTCGGCGCGACCTGGCCGGTGGCCCTGCTCGTGGCCGTTACGTTCTGCCTCGCCATCACCTCCCTGGGCATGCTGCTGGCAGGCCTGGTGAACAACGCGCAGCAGATGAACGTGGTCATCCCCATCGCGGCCGTGTCCATGGCCATGATCGGGGGTGCGTACTGGCCCATAGAGATAGTGAGCAACAAGGTCATGCTGGCGCTCTCGCAGGCGCTGCCCATGCGGCACGCCATGGACGCGCTGAAGGGCGTGGCTTATCACGCCTGGGGCCTGGGTCAGGCTGCCCCACACATCGTGTTCATGGCGCTGTTCGCGCTGCTTTGCGCAGTGGTGGGCATCTGGTTGGTGGACAGGCGGGCGGCTTAGGTCCGCTCCCCCCAACCGAGCCGGCCGCGGACCCTCAGCGCCGGCTGCTCGAGCGCAACACCAGCACCACACCCACAACCACGACGCTCATGCCCAGCAGGCCCGGCAGGCCGAGGCGCTCCCCTGCGAAGACCACCCCGAGGAGCACCGCCACCACCGGGTTCACGTAGGCGTACGACGTGAGCAGCGCCGGCCGCACGCGCGCGTTCAGAAGGTACACGTAAGCGCTGAAGCCGATGAGCGAACCGAACACCACCAGGTAGGCGAGCGCCAGGCCTGAACTGAGAGTGGGCGGACCCGTGATGGTTTCGCCCCTCAGTAAACCGAGCGGCAGGAACACCAGCCCGGCGGCCAACATCTGTGCGGCGGAGCCCATGCCGCCCGGCGCCTGCGGCAGCCTGCGGCTGAGGGCCGAACCCAGCGCCCACGAGAACGGCGCCACCAGCAACAGCCCAGCCGCCAACGGGTTGCTGCGCATGTCGCCCTCCAAGTTGATGAGCAGCACGCCGAGCAGACCGAGCGCCATGCCAACGTATTCGCCCCGTCCGGCACGCTCCCCGCCGAACGCGAGCAGCAAAGTGAGCCAGAGGGGCATGGTGGCCACCATCACGGCGGCCAGGCCCGAAGGGGCGCCGAACGACTGCGCCAGGCCCACGCTGCCCATGCCGCCCACCAGCAGCAGCACACCGATGGCGGAGGAGCCGAGCCACTGCTTCAGCGGCGGGTGCTTCTCGCCGCGCAGTTTCATGTAGCCGTACATGAGGAGACCGGCCAGCACGAAGCGCACGAAGAGCATCAGGTACGGCGGCAAGTCCTCGACCGCGTAGCGGATGGCGAGGTACGTGGAGCCCCAGATGAAGTAGAGGATGAAGAGCGCGACAGCAACGTCGAACGTCACGGGCCCGACGTTCCTGCTGCGAAGTGCCCGGATGCGCGACATCAGAAGATTCTAAGGTAAGCACCGGCGCCTTCGCGTGTGGCCCGAACGCGGAGCCGCGGCGGCTGCTAAGGTATGCGGATGCTTCCGGCCGGGAACGAGGGCGCCGGCTTCGCCAGCCGCCACGGGTTCGATACGCGCGTGGGCGCCTACTGCGTGCTGGTGGAGCACGGCGGGCTCCTGCTCACTCACCTGGCACCGCACGTGCTCGGTAAGGACGCATGGACCTTGCCGGGCGGCGGCCTCGAGCCGTTCGAGACACCCGAGCAGGCGGCCGTGCGAGAACTACAAGAAGAGACCGGCCTGAGCGTCGTGCTCACCGGCCTGCTCGCTGTCAACAGCTTCACCGTGGCACCGGCCGAGCGCCTGGCGGCGGCCGATCGTGGACGGGCGCTGCTTTCGCTCGGAGTCATCTACGGCGCCCGGCGTGTGGGTGGCGAACTGAGGAACGAGGCGAACGGCACCACGGACAGGGCAGCCTGGGTGCCCCTGCACGAGGTACCCGAGCTGAGCCGCGTGGAGCTGGTGGACGTAGCGTTGCAGGCCATCGCCGCGCAACACCACGGCGGGTAAGCGCGGCGTCCGCTCTGCTAACACCCCTGGGTCAAACCGGTTGCGCCGCCCGCAGCCGCTCGTCGGCCATGAGCACGGCTGCCGCGTCCGTGGAGATGCCGCGTTCGTCGGCCAGGTGCAGGGCGCGGGCCACCTTGGCACCTATCTCCCCCACCATGGCGTAAGCGCGTTCCCGGTTGTAGCCACCGGGCTGCAGTTCGTCGGCCACGTTGATGACGCCGCCACCGTTGATGATGAAGTCCGGGGCGTAGACGATGCCGCGCGCCCTCAGGGCGTCGGCGTGGCGCGGTTCGGCCAGTTGGTTGTTGGCGGAGCCGGCCACCACCCTGGCGTTGAGGCGGCCGACTGTGTCGTCGTTTATCACGGCACCCAAGGCGCAAGGTGCGAACACGTCGCACTCCACACCCACGATCTCGTCGCTGGTGACGGCGCGGGCACCAAGTTCGTTCACGGCCTGATCGATGCGCTTCTGGGCGATGTCGGCCACTATCAGTTGCGCACCGTCGGCGTACAGGCGCTCAGCCAGGCTCATCCCCACTGCGCCCAGGCCCTGCACGGCCACCTTCCGGCCCTGCAGGTCATCAGAACCGAAGGCGTGCCTCAGGGCGGCCTTGAGCCCGCTGTACACGCCGAACGCCGTGGCGGGCGAGGGGTCACCGCTAGTGTCGGGAAGGCCCGCCACCCACTGCGTCTGGCTCCGTATGGCCACCATGTCTGCAGGCGCCGTGCCCACGTCCTGGGCGGTTATGTAGCGCCCACCCAAGCGCTCCACCGCTCGGCCGAACGCCTCGAACAGCGCCGGGGTCTTGTCTACCGAGGAATCGGCGATGATGACCGACTTCCCGCCGCCCAGCGCCAGGCCCATGGCGGCGTTCTTGTACGTCATGGCGCGGCTGAGGCGCAGCACGTCGTTGAGCGCCGCTGCTTCGTTCTCGTATGGCCACACGCGGCAGCCGCCGAGGGCCGGCCCGAGCGCGGTGCTGTGGATGGCCACGATGGCCTTGAGACCCGTCTTCTCGTCCTGGAAGAAGGTCACCTGTTCGTGTCCTGCAGCTTGCATGTTCTCCAAAATGTTAATGACGACTGCCTCCGTTTCAGGCGGCCGAGCCTGCGCTTGTGGCCGTTTCTTCATAGGGTAAGCCGCCCGCGCCACGCAGGGCGTGGAAAGTTCGCGCCGGTGCGGCCTGTGTACCTCTTGAGCAGGGTTCAGTGGGGAGTGACCCCGAGCACCTGCGGCAGGTGATCCTCCAGCCGCGCCGGCTCCAGGCCGAGCAGGTCGCGGGCGGCAGCCGGGTCGCCAGTGTTGCCGGCCAGCAGCATCAGGAACTGGTCGCTGGTGATGGGCGGCCTTGGCAGCAGCTTGAAGAGCGTGACCCCGAGGCGCATGAGCGGCAGCGGCACGCTCACCAGCGGTCTGCCGGGGCGCAGGAGGTCGCGGATCATGATGAGCAGTTCGCGCAGAGTGTACTCCTTCGGGCCCACCAGCTCCAGTTCGCGACCTACGGTTACCTCCTCGCCGAGCGCGCCCACGAAAGCCCTCGCCACGTCCTCGACCCATACGGGCCTGAATGGGTAAGCACCTGTGCCCACAACGGGCACCACTGGCGGCAACGTCACGAGCTGCTTGAGGGTGGTTGCGAAGAAATCGTCGCCCACGCCGAACACGAGGCTGGGCCGCATGATGGTGTGCCGCAGACCGGCTGCTCTCACGAGGTTCTCCGCTTCGCCCTTCGAGCTCTGGTACCCGCTGGCGGAGCCAGTGTCGGCGCCCACGGCGCTCATGTGGATGAAGCGGCGCACACCGCCCTCACGGGCTGCCTCGAGCACGTTCCTGGTGCCAGCCACGTGAACCTGCCTGAACGTCGCGTCTCTCCCCTCACGGATGATGCCCACCAGGTGGATCACCGCGTCAGCGCCCTGCATGGCAGGTCGCAAGCCCGCGCCGGTCACCACGTCCCCCTGAACGGCACGAACCCCAGGCTGATCGAGCTTGGAACCAGTGCGTGAGATGCCGACCACCTCGTGACCCGCCGCCACCAAGTGGCGACACACGTACCCACCCACGAAGCCCGTGGCACCCGTCACCAGCACCCGCATGAACCAAGCCTAACCGCATCGCACTGGAGGGCTCTCCCTGAGGAACTCCTCGAGGCGTTGGCTGTGGCGCAGCACCGCGGCGGTTAGCGAACCACTGGCATGAGCGTCAGGGAACCCCTGTCGCCCCATGCAAGGAGCAAGACAAATGCCCTCACGGTCTGTGGGTAGCATCGCGTAACTAAGGGGGTACTCCCACGTGAGCACCAAGAAGCTACCTATCGCGAGTTGGGCCGTTGGCGTGGCTCTTGTGTTGGGCGTCTTCGTATCGGGTTACCTGGTAGGGCGCTCCAGCGCGAAACCCGCGCCGCAGCAGCTCGTTCGCACCACCAGCGGGCCGCTGGGCGAGCAGTCGCGGCGCGACGCGAACGACCCGTTCGCGCTCGGCTCCGAGACCGCGCCCGTCACCATGGTGGTGTTCTCCGACTACCGGTGCCCGTTCTGCGCGCGTTACAGCACCGTCACGGAGCCTGAGCTCATCGAACGTTACGTGAACAGCGGCAAGCTCCGCATCGAGTGGCGCGACTTCCCCATCTTCGGCGAGGCTTCGCTACTGGCGGCTCGAGCCGGCCGAGCGGCGGCTGAACAGGGCCTCTTCTGGGAGTTCAACCACGCCGTGTTCGGGAACGCTCCGGAAAGTGGCCATCATGACCTCACCCCCGAGAGGCTGCTGGGCTTCGCGCGGCAGGTAGGCGTGCCGGACATGCAGCGCTTCGAAACCGACATGAACTCGGGCCGCTTCGATCCCGCCATCGCCAGCGACGCCATGCAGGGGCAGGCCCTCAACATGACGGGCACACCCTCGTTCGTCATCGACGGACACCCGCTGGTGGGCGCGCAGCCCACCTCCGTGTTCGCCACAGTGATAGAGCAGGCCCTCGCTGCCAAATGATCGACATCGGCCTCGCGGGCGCGTTCCTAGGCGGTCTCTTCGCGCTCGTTAGCCCCTGTTCCGCCCTGCTCCTGCCGAGCTTCTTCGCGTACGCGTTCGACGGCTGGGGACGCTTGGTGGGGCGCACCGCCCTCTTCTACGTTGGCCTGGCGCTCGTGCTCATCCCGCTCGGGGCCGGCGTCGGCGCAGTGGGCACGCTGGTCACCCAGTACCGCGGCGCCGTCACCACGGTAGGCGGCGTGCTCCTCGTGCTGTTCGGGCTCCTGGCCATCTTCGGGCGCGGCTTCTCCTTCCTGCCGGCCTCTACTACGGGCGCGGTCACGGGGCGCGGCAACGCTTCGGTGGTGGCGCTAGGCGCCGTGTACGGCTTCGCGGGCTTCTGCTCCGGCCCGCTCCTTGGCGCCGTGCTCACGTTCGCGGTAGCGGGGGGCGACCCGGTGTACGGCGGTCTGCTCATGGCGTTCTACGCCCTCGGCATGGCCCTGCCGCTCTTCGTGCTGGCTCTACTCTGGGACCGCTTCCAGTTGGGCAAGCGCCGCTGGCTGCGCGGCAAGCAACTGAAGCTCGGCCCGCTGAAGGTGCACTCCACCGCTCTCGTGTCGGGCCTGGTCTTCGTGGGCGTGGGCCTGCTCTTCCTACTCTCCGACGGCACCGCGAACTTGGGCGGCTTCATGGACGTGGAGTCCCAGTTCCGCCTGCAGGAGTGGGGGGCGGGCCTCGCGAGCCGGGTGCCAGACTTCGTGCTTCCCCTGCTGGTGGTAGCTGCAGTGTTGCTCACCGTCTGGCTGGCGAGCCGGCGCCCAGGGCAGGAGCCGGGCGCTTGACGCGCGAACTCTCGCCAACTATCATCACCACCATGCTTAGCCGTCACGCCAGTGCACTTGATGCCCGCCACCACCGGCATCATCACCATCACCTGCACGGGTCGTGGAGGTCTTGGCGCAGTTGCCCAGCGTGAACTTGCCGAAAACAAACCCCCAGCGGCCCATCCCACACCGGATGGGCCGCTTCCTTTCCGCCGTCCATCCGCCGAACCCTCACCGAGCCCACCGGCTCCACCGCACAACACCGGCAACAGGACAGACACATGGCCATAGCGGCCCAGCGGAAGGAAAACAACATGAGGATCGCCCTACCCAACAAAGGCCGCCTGGCCGAAGGCGTGCGCACTCTCTTCGACCGTGCAGGCCTCGACCTGAGGTTCCGAGGAGACCGCGCCCTCCAGGCCTCCTTCGGCGAGGACCGCACTGCGCTCTTCGTGCGCTCGGCGGACATTCCGGAGTTCGTGGCCAACGGCGCCGCGGACTTGGGCGTCACCGGGCGTGACCTGGTGGAGGAAGCCGGCCGCGACGTCACTACCCTGCTCGAACTCGGCTTCGGGGCGTGCCGGCTAGGCCTTGCCGTGCGCAACTCGGACCCGGCGCAGGACGTGAGCGACCTACCGGACGGCGTGAAGGTGGCCACCAGCTTCGTGAACCTCACCCGCCGCTACTTCGAGGCCGCCGGCAAGCGCGCGGACATCGTCCCCATCGGCGGCGCCGCGGAGGTGACGCCCCTGCTCGGCGTGGCCGACGCCATCGTGGACGTGATAGACACGGGCTCCACGCTGCGGATGAACGGGTTGCGCCAGATCGGCGCCGTGCTTGAGTCCTCGGCCATCCTGATAGCCAACCCGGCGGCGCTAGCCGATCCCGTTCGCGGCGCGGCCGTGACCGCCTTCGCCGCCACCCTCGAGTCGGTCTTGAGGGCGCGCGGGAAGCGCTACCTCATGGCCAACGTGCCGCGCGCCGCACTCGCCGACATCAGGCGCATACTGCCCGGCATCAACGGTCCCACCATCGTGAACGTGCTGGATGACGCGGAGATAGTGGCGGCGCACGCCGTGGTGGAGCGCAGCGACGTGGACCGCGTGATAGCAGAACTGAAAGCGGTGGGCGCCGCGGGCATCCTCGTGACGCCCATCGAGAGGCTGATGCCGTGACCGGCGCAGGCGTCGGCGACGAACCCACGGCCACCGGAGTCTCCGGTGGAGGCACGCCTCTAGTGAGCCTCATCGGGCGGCTGTCTGACCTGCCGAAGGAGGCACTGCACGGCCTCCTGAACCGCGGCCAGGCGACCAGCGCCGAAGTGGAGAGCGCAACGGCCGAAGTGATCCGGCAGGTGAGGGCTGACGGCGACGCCGCTCTCCTTGACCTCGCCAGCAGGTTCGACAAGGCGGTGCCCACCGCGCTCGAGGTGTTGGCAGAGGAGTGTGAGGCAGCGCTGGCGTCACTCGACCCGGACCTGAGAGCGGCGCTGGAGGCGGCGGCGGAGAACATCCGCGTCTTCCACGCGGCGCAGCTGCCTCAGGCTTTCGAACTGGAGGCGCAGCCGGGGATCCGGTTGGGCCGGCGGGCGGAACCGCTAGCGAGCGTGGGGGTCTACGTGCCGGGTGGCCGCGCCAGCTACCCGAGCAGCGTGCTGATGGGCGTGATACCCGCGAAGGTGGCGGGAGTGGGCCAGGTGGTGGTGTGCACGCCACCGGCACAGGACGGCAGGCCACCAGCCGCGGTGCTGGCGGCCTGCGCGCTGGCGGGGGCAGACCGGGTGTTCGCCGTTGGTGGGGCGGGCGCCGTGGCCGCCATGGCGTTCGGCACCGCCACGGTGCCGCAAGTGAACAAGGTAGTGGGCCCAGGTAACGCCTACGTCACGGCCGCCAAACGGCAGCTGAACGGCGTAGTGGCAATAGACTGCCCCGCCGGACCGTCCGAGGTGCTCATAGTGGCTGACGCCGGCGCCGACCCGGAGCTCGTGGCTCTGGAGCTGATCGCCCAGGCCGAGCACGACCCGGACGCGAGCGCAGTGCTCGTGAGCGTGAGCGAGGAGTTGACCCTGGCCGTCGCGGCAACGCTCGAGTCCGTGGTGCGCGGCCAGCCCAGGGAGGAGGTGGTGCGCGCGGCGCTGCGGGCGTCGGGCGCGCTCCTAACGGCGGACACCCTCGAAGAGGCGGTGGGCTTCGCCAACGCGTTCGCGCCGGAGCACCTATCGCTGATGGTGCGCGCACCGCGTGAACTGCTGCCCCGCGTTCGCAACGCGGGCACCGTGTTCCTGGGCGACACCAGCTCGGTGGTGTTCGGCGATTACGCCACGGGCGCCAACCACACGCTGCCCACGGCAGGCTTGGCGCGCTCCTATTCGGGCCTCGGCACGCTCGACTTCGTGCGCATGGTCACGTTCCAGGAGGTAGCTCCGGAGGCGGCAGCCGACCTGGCCGACGTGGTGGTCACGCTGGCTGCCGCCGAGGGGCTGCCGGGGCACGCCGCGGCTGCCCGGGCGCGGGCCGGCGGTACGTTGCTACCCCCTCCGCCTCGAGCCCCCGTTACCCCCGGGCCGCGCCTGCGCGCCGCCTACCGTCACATCCACCTGTACGACCCCCGCAGAGCGCCAGTAGGAGTGGACCTCAGCGACAACACGAACCTGTTCGGTCCCGCGCCGGGCGTGGCGGAGGCAGTAGGCGCCCTGCGCCCGGAGCAGTACACGCGCTACCCCTCCCTCTACGCGGCCGAGCTGCGCCAGGAGCTGGCGGCGCTCCACGGCGTGGCACCCGAGAACGTCACCACCGGCTCCGGTCTGGACGGTGTGATCGACGCGGCCGTGCGGGCGTTCTGCGACCCGGGCGCCAGGCTGGCGTACCCGGACCCCACGTTCGGCATGGTGGCGCTGTTCGGTCAGATGAACGGCGTGCAGCAGGTGCCGGTACCGCTGACGGAAGAACTCGACGTGAACGTGACGGCGCTCCTGAACGCGGGCGCCGACATGGTGTACGTGTGCGACCCGAACAACCCGACCGGCAGACCGGTCCCACCCGCGGACCTGGAGCGGCTGAGCCGGGGTAGCACCGGAGTGGTGCTGGTGGACGAAGCGTACGCAGATTTCGCGGGCAGGCCCGCCGGCCCTACGAGGCTGGTGGCCAACACCCTCGTGCTGCGCACGCTCTCGAAGGCTTACGGCTTGGCCGGTCTACGGGTGGGTTACGCCGTCGGTCCTGCCGAGCTGGTACTGGAGGTGGAGAAGTCGCGTGGACCTTACAAGATAACGGCGCCGGCGGAAGCCGCCGCCCTGGCCGTGCTGCGCGGCGGGCGTGAGTGGCTGACCGAAGTGATAGCGCGCACGGTGGAGAACCGCGGCAGGCTCACCAGCGAGTTGGAGGCGAGGGGCCTGAGGCCGCTGCCGTCCGCCGCCAACTTCGTGCTGATCCCGGCGCTGCCGCCCAGGTTGGCCGAGGCCGGTGAAGAGCCCACCGACAGCGCCACCGCTCTGGGGACCAGGCTGCGCGCTCAGGGTGTGGCTGTAAGGGTCTTCCCCAACCTGCCACGCATCGGGCCCGCCATAAGGGTGTCGGTGGGGCCGTGGCCGATGCTGGAGCGGTTCCTCGCAGCCCTCGACCGGGCGTTGGAGGGAGAGCCGTGAGGCTGCTCCCCGCCATAGACCTCAGGGGCGGCCGCACCGTTCAGCTTGTGGGCGGCGAACCGGGCACGGAGCGCGTGAGCCTGCCCGATCCAGTGGCCACTGCCCGGGGCTTCCTGCAGCAAGGCTTCAAGGAGCTGCATGTGGTGGACTTGGACGCGGCGCTGGGTCAGGGCTCGAACCTTGCGATCATCCGTGAACTGGTGGCCGAGTTCGACGTACCGGTACAGGTGGGAGGCGGTGTGCGGAGCCTGGGGGCGGCTGAGAGCCTCCTCGAGGCCGGTGCGGCGCGCGTGATAGTGGGGACCCGGGCGGTGGAGGACCCAGCCTGGCTGGCAGACGTTACGCAGCAGCTGCCCGGGAAGGTCGTGGTGGCCTGCGACGTCAAGGGCATCAAGGTGGTGAGCCGCGGCTGGACGGAGAACACCGGCCTCCACGCGCTGTCCTTCCTGGCCACACTGGACGCTCTACCGCTCGCGGGCGTGCTAGTAACGGACGTGAGCCGCGAGGGCCGGCTGGCGGGCATAGACGGGGAGCTTTTCGCTCGGCTCGCCACCGCCACACCACATCCGCTGCTGGCGGCGGGCGGCGTGACGGCCCTCGCCGACCTCCAGACCCTGGATCGGGCCGGCGCAAGCGGCGCCGTCCTAGGTATGAGCCTCTACACGGGCGCCATCGATGTGGGCGCCGCGCTGCAACTCTTCAGGGAGTGAACATGACCGAGATCCTGCGTGAAACCTCCGAAACGAACGTGACCGTTAGGCTCACCACCGCCCCCACGGGCGGCAGCGGCGCGGTGAACGCCAACACGACCAACGCGTTCCTGGACCACATGCTCACCGCTCTCGGCCGTTACGCCGGTTTCGACCTGAGCGTGAACGCGAGCGGCGACCTCCCTCACCACCTGATAGAGGACGTGGCCATAACGCTGGGCGTGGCGCTGCGCGACGAGATCCCCGAAGCGTGCACCCGCTACGGCGAGGCCACGGTGGTGATGGACGAGGCCATGGTGCAGGTGGCCCTCGATCTGGTGGGTCGCTTCTACTACGAAGGCCCCGTACCGAGCTCGCTCTACGACCACTTCCTGCGCTCGTTCGCCGAGAACGCGCGCATAACGCTCCACGTGCGGGTGCTCCGCGGTACCGACAAACACCACGTGGTGGAGGCCGCGTTCAAAGCGCTCGGCCTGGCGCTCGCCAAGGCGGTGGCGCCCGGCCAGACCGTGTTCAGCACCAAGGGCGCCGTGAGGCTGGAAAGAAGGAGGAGCGAATGACCCTGACCTCGGAAGCATCGGAACTGGCCACGCAGCCCCGCGTGGTGGTCTGCTACGACATCAGGAACGGCCGGGTGGTGAAGGGCACCAGCTTCGTTGCCCTGGCCGATCAGGGCGACCCCGCCGACCTGGTGGCGGGCCCGGCCGCGGACGGTGCGGACGAACTGGTGCTGCTGGACATCGTGGGGGCGCCAGAAGGGCGACCCAGGTTCCTGCAGATCGTGGCGCGCGCCACTGAGGCCGCGCGTGTGCCCGTCACCGTTGGCGGCGGCATACGGACGCTCACCGACATCGAACAAGTGCTGGCGGCCGGTGCCAGCAAGGTAGGCATCAACTCCGCGGTGGTGGCGGACCCCGAGCTGCTCTCAGAAGCCGCCGGCAGGTTCGGCAGCGAGCGTCTGGTGGTGGCCATAGACGCCAAGCGCTCCGGCGAAGGCACGTTCGAGGTCTACGTGGCCGGCGGGCTGAAGCCCACCGGGCTGGACGCCGTTGTGTGGGCGCAGGAGTGCGAACGGCGCGGCGCCGGCGAGATCCTCCTCACCAGCATCGATCAGGACGGTCAGCGCAGCGGGTTCGACCTGGCGCTCACCAGCAGCGTGGCGGCGGCCGTCGGCATCCCGGTGACGGCCAGCGGCGGGGCCGGTTCGGTGCAGCACTTCGTAGAGTTGTTCCAGAGCACCGGGGCGGCCGCGGGCCTGGCGGCGGGGGTCATCCACGACGGCACCCTCACGGCCGCTGGCATAAGAAGCGCCCTGGTCGCCGCCGGCCTGCGCGCCGCAGAGGAGAGATCAGCTTGAGCACAGCCCCCTACGCCACCCTGCTGGAGTTCGCGGTGGAGACCGCCTGGCAGGCGGGGCGCGTCACCATGCGCTACTTCCAAACCGGCACCGAGGTGTTCGCCAAGGAGGACGCGTCGCCGGTAACGGTGGCCGACCGCGAATCCGAGCAGCTCATGCGCGAGCGCATCATGCGGCAGTACCCGCAGGACGGCATCCTGGGCGAAGAGTTCGGAGAGCTCAACCCCGGCGCCGACCGCCGCTGGATCCTGGACCCGATAGACGGCACGCGCAGCTTCGTGCACGGCGTGCCCCTGTACGGCGTGCTGCTGGCGCTGGAAGAGGAGGGAGAGGCCGTGCTGGGCGTGGTGCATTTCCCGGCGCTGGCCGAGACGGTGTGGGCTGCGCGGGGTGCAGGCTGCTGGTTCAACGGCAAGCGCGCCCGCGTGTCTACCACGGCGAACTTGGCAGAGGCGCTCGTGTGCCTCACCGACGTGGAGTTCTTGGAGGAGCAGGGCCGGCGAGAGGCATGGGACCGCGCGCGCAGCCGCGCCAACCTCACCCGCACCTGGGGCGACTGCTACGGGCACGCGCTCGTGGCCACGGGCCGCGCCGAGGCCATGGTGGACCCGGTGTTGGCACCGTGGGACGCCGCAGCACTCAAGCCCGTGATCGAGGAGGCCGGCGGGGTGTTCATGGACTGGAACGGCGAGGCTACGCACCTGGGGCTGGGCGGCATCTCCACGAACGCGGCGCTCTCCTCCGAGGTGCGCGCGCTGCTGGGGGCATCCGGTGGCAGCTAACGAACCGGAACCGCCTCAGGTCGCTGGCCGCCGCATCTCCACCGCAGCGGACGTGAGCCTCATCGACTTCACCAAGCAGAGTGGACTGGTGCCCCAAGTGGCGCAGGACGCCCGCACCGGCGAGGTGCTCATGCTCGGGTACGCCACCGTGGAGGCCGTGCAGCGGTCCGTAGCCAAGGGCCAGCTCTGGTTCTGGTCGCGTACTCGCGGGCAGCTATGGCGCAAGGGCGAAACGAGCGGCAACACGCACCGGTTGGTGTCGCTACACGCCGACTGCGACGCGGACGCGCTGCTGGCGCTGGTGGTGCCCGCAGGCCCCACATGCCACACGGGCAGCTGGAGCTGCTTCGAGGCTCCTCCCACTCTGGCGGCCCTGGGACGCGTGATAAGCGCGCGGGTGGCAGAGCCGGGGGCGGCAGCCGAGGCAGGCTCGTACACGGCGAAGCTGCTCGGAGACGAGAACCTGCGCCTGAAGAAGCTGGGTGAGGAAGCGGTGGAGCTGGCACTGGCCTGCACCAAAGGCGACGCCGAACGCGCCGCCGAGGAGGCTGCCGACCTCATCTATCACGCGTTGGTGGCGTGCGCGGCCGCCGGCGTGCAGGTTCCGGAGGTGCTGGCGGCCTTGGGCGCAAGGCTTCCGGGCGGCCACACTACCTGAACCGCGCCTTAGCTGACACAATGGCCAAGTGACTTCTCTGGCGCAGTCGAACGGGTCCAGCGAGTTCCGCGTAGAGAACGCCCACACGTACGACACGCGCACACCGCTCCGCTGGATCGTCTCCCACGTGACGCGGTACCCGTTCCTGCTGCTCGGGTTCATCCTCAGCACTACCGCGTTCACGGTGGGCACCTCGCTCATCCCTCGGCTCACGGGCGCTGCGTTCGACGCTGTGAGCGGATCCAACGCCGCCGCCGAACTGCTCAAGGTGGGTCTCCTGATCCTGGGCGTCGTGCTGCTGCGCGGCTTCTTCGACTTCCTCAACATCAGCTCCATCGAACGGCTCTCGCAACGCTTCGAGCGCGACGCCCGCGCAGAGCTCACCACCAGCCTCCTGGGCAAGAGCCAGGCGTTCCACGACCGGCAGCGCGTGGGCGACGTCATGGCGCGCGCGGCCGAAGACGTGAGGCAACTGAACATCATGTTCAGCCCGGGCGTGCAGCTCATCCTGGACAGTGTCTTCAGCATCGCTACGCCCCTCGTCTTCATCGCGCTGATAGCGCCGCGCATGCTGCTCTTCCCGGTCCTGTTCGTACTGGCGTTCGTGTGGGCGCTGAGGCGCTACTCCAGGCGGCTCGACCCGGTGTCCACCGCCATGCGCAAGGAGTTCGGCAACATGAACGCCGGTCTCAACGAGACGGTGAGCGGCATCGAACTGGTGAAGGCCGCTGCGGCCGAGCCGTTCGAGCGCCGCAAGTTCTCTCGCAACGCCCGCGCGTTCCGCGATCAGTTCGTATTGCAGGGCGACGTGCAGGCGCGCTACCTGCCGTTCCTGCTGGTGGGTCTCACTTACGCGGCCACCTTCGGGCAGGGTCTCCTGCTACTGGGTCAGGGCGCCATCAGCGTGGGCGATCTGGTAGCGGTGCTCGGCCTCGTCGGCGTGCTGCGCGGCCCCGCCGACCTCTCCATCTTCACGTTCGCGCTGGTGCAACTCGGTTTCGCGGGTGCGCGGCGCACGCTCGAGCTCATCAAGGCCGAAACGGAGCTGGACGAGAACCCGGACGGTCACGCGGCGACGGTGATGGGCGACCTGCGCTTCACGAACGTGAGCTTCACCTTCCCCGGCTCGGAGGCGGAGACGCTCAGCAACGTGAGCTTCCACGCGCGGCCGGGCGAGACCATAGCCATCGTGGGCCAGACCGGTTCCGGCAAGAGCACCCTCACCAAGCTCGTGAACCGCACGTTCGACGTGGACGCCGGCAGCGTGGAGGTGGACGGCGTGAACGTGCGCGAGTGGAACATGGAGTCGCTCAGGCAGCAGATCAGCGTCATCGAGCAGGAGGTGTTCCTCTTCAGCCGCTCCATCCGCGACAACATCGCCTTCGGCCTGCCGGGCGCCACGGACGAGCAGGTGGTGGCGGCCGCCAAGGCGGCGCAGGCGCACGACTTCATCACGGCGTTCCGGGGCGGTTACGACACGGTGATCGGGGAGCGCGGCGCCACCCTCTCCGGCGGACAGCGGCAGCGCCTGGCCATAGCCCGCGCCATCCTCACCGACCCGCGCATCCTCATCCTGGACGACGCCACCAGCGCCATCGACAGCGCCACGGAGGACGAGATACAGAAGGCCATCAACCACGTGCTGGCGGGCCGCACCGCGCTCGTCATCACGCACCGCCTCTCGCAGATAAGACGGGCGGACCGGATCCTCATCCTCCACAAGGCGCGCCTGGTGGCCGAGGGCACGCACGCGGAGCTCCTGGAGGGCAACCACCTCTACCAGCGCATCTTCCAGAGGTTCAACTGATGGGGCGGCCTGGCCAGCCTGCGGCCGGACGGGGGCGCAGCTAGATGGGCTTCGTGATGGACGGCCTCAGCGGCGAGAAGTACGACCGCAACTACGGCGACCGCGAGCTGCTACGCCGGATAGTGCGCTACTTCCGGCCTCACGTGCCGAGGATGCTGTTCGTGGCGCTGCTCATCGTGCTGAATGCCGGCACTCTGGCGGCCCTGCCGGTGCTCACCAGCCGCGGCATCGACGCCGCGCTGGCTTCCGGCGCGCTAGGCGCCGAGGTGTTCCGCAGCAACCTGTGGTTGCTCACCCTCATGCTGGCCGCCGCCGGGCTGGCGTGGCTGTTCAACTTCCTGCGTCAGATGATCACGGCGCGGGTGGTGGGCGACGTGGTGCTGAGGCTGCGCGAAGACGTGTTCGACTCGGCGGTGGAGCGCGACATGTCGTTCTACGACGAGCACTCGAGCGGGCGCATCGTCAGCCGCATCACGTCGGACACGCACGATTTCTCCAACGTAGTAACGCTCACGCTGGGGCTCCTCAGCGAGCTCCTCATCGTGGCCATCGTGTTCGGCATCCTCTTCTCCATCAACGTGCGCCTGGCGCTCATAACCGTGGCGATCACCCCCATCGTCATCGGCGCGGCCCTGGCTTTCCGCTTCGTGGCGCGCCGCACCAGCCAGCTCGCGAAGCGCGTGAAGGCGGAGGTGAACGCCAACATCCAGGAGTCCATCACCGGCATCGGCGTGGCCAAGGCGTTCCGGCAGGAGGCGGCGCTCCACGCCGACTTCGAGCGCGTGAACGCGGAGGCGTACCGGCTCGGCCTCAGGCAAGGGCTGGTGCTGCAGAGCATCTTCCCCGTGCTGGGGATCATCGCCGGCATCGGCACCGCAGTGGTGGTGTGGTTCGGCGGGCACGCCGTGCTCAGCGGCGTGGTCACGCGCGGCGAGTGGTTCCTGTTCGTGGAGAGCCTGGCGCTGTTCTGGTTCCCGCTCACCAGCATCGCTTCGTTCTGGAGCCAGTTCCAGGACGGCCTGGCGGCCAGCGAGCGCGTGTTCGCGCTCATGGACACGGAGCAGCAGGTGGTTCAGGAGCACTCGCGGCCGGTGGAGAAGCTGGCGGGCCGCATCGAGTTCAAGGGTGTGGACTTCGCTTACAAGCTGAACGAACCGGTGCTGGTGGGCTTTAACCTGAACGTGTCGGCGGGCGAGACCATCGCGCTGGTGGGCCACACGGGCGCGGGCAAGTCGAGCCTCGGCAAGCTCATCGCCCGCTCGTACGAGTTCCAGCGCGGCCAGTTGCTGATAGACGGGCAGGACATCCGGAGCTTCGACCTCAACTCGTACCGGCAGCACCTGGGCCTGGTGCAGCAGACGCCCTACCTCTTCACGGGCAGCATCCGGGACAACATCCGCTACGGCAGCGAGGAGGCGAGCGAGGAGCAGGTGCTGGCCGCGGCCCGCAGCGTGGCGGGCGGCGACTGGCTGGAGGCTCTGCCGCTGGGGCTCGACACGCTCGTTTCCGAAGGCGGCAAAGGGATCAGCATGGGGCAGCGGCAGTTGGTAGCGCTGGCGCGGGTGCTCCTCAAGGGCCCCGCGATAGTGATCCTGGACGAGGCCACGGCCAGCATCGATCCGCTCACTGAGGCGCAGATCCAGGAGGGCCTGGAGACGGTGCTGGCGGGCCGCACCTCCATCGTCATCGCGCACAGGCTCTCCACCGTGAGGTCGGCGGACCGCATCATCGTGCTCAGCCAGGGCAGCATCATCGAGGAAGGCACGCACGAGCAGCTGCTGGCCGCCGGCGGCCACTACGCGGAGCTCTTCGACGCGTACTTCAGGCACCAGTCGGCCAGCTACGACCCGGAGGTGATGAGATGACAGACCTACACGAGGCTACTATCGCTGCTCGAGCGGGCGAGCCCCTGGATTCCGCCACCGCGGCCATGGTCATGGTGCACGGCCGCGGCGACAGCGCGCAGGGCATCTTGGGCCTGGCGCCGGCGCTCCACGTTCCCGGGGTGGCGTACGTGGCGCCTCAGGCGACCCACAACACCTGGTACCCGAACTCCTTCATGGCGCCCATGGAGAGCAACCAGCCGTGGCTCGACTCCGCCCTGGCCACCCTGGGTGCGGTGGTAGCGCAGGTCGTGGCGGCCGGCGTGCCACACGAGAAGATCGTGCTGCTCGGCTTCTCTCAGGGGGCCTGCCTCACCAGCGAGTTCGTGGCGCGTAACGCCCGCCGCTACGGTGGGCTGGCCGGCTTGTCGGGCGGCCTGATAGGGCCTCCCGGCACGCCCCGCGCGTACGGCGGCTCGCTGGAGAACATGCCCGTGTTCCTCGGCTGCAGCGACGTGGATCCACACATACCGGTGGAGCGCGTGCACGAGACGAGCGAGGTGCTCACCGCCCTGGGTGCTCAGGTGGACAAGCGGATCTACCCCGGCTTCGGTCACACGGTGAACCAGGACGAGGCCGACGCGGTGCGGGCCATGCTCACGGCGGTCGCTGGCAACCCGTAGCGCGGAGGCGAGCCGTCAGCGCCAGCCGAGCCCTGGCGCAACGTGCGTCAGCACCGCCTCGATGGCGTGCGCGCAGTACTCCACCCCCAGCTGGTTCGGCACCGTGAGGAGCAGAGTGTCCGCCTCGGCTATCGCCTCGTCCTCAGCCAGTTGCTCCACCAGCACGTCGGGCTCCGCGGCGTAACTACGTCCGAAGATGGCGCGCGTCTGCTCGTCCACGTAACCGAGCTGGTCGTGCTCGTTCTGGCCGCGCCCGAAGTAGGCGCGGTCCAAGTCCGTGATGAGCGGGAAGATGCTCCGGCTCACCGAAACGCGGGGCTCGCCGGCGTGGCCAGCCTCGCGCCACGCCTCCTTGAAGAGCCTTATCTGCTCCGCCTGCTGCACGTGGAACGGGTGGCCGCCCTCGTCGAACTTCAGGGTCGAGCTCTGCAGGTTCATGCCGAGCCTGCCCGCCCACTGTGCGGTGGCGTTGGAGCCTGCGCCCCACCAGATGCGACTCCGCAGTCCCTCGGAGTGCGGTTCGATGCGGAGCAGTCCGGGCGGGTTCGGGAACATGGGTCTGGGGTTGGGCTGCGCGAAGCCCTCGCCCCGGATGACGTCCAGGAACACTTCGGCGTGGCGGCGCGCCATGTCCGCGTCCGTCTGCCCTTCCTCGGGCTCATAGCCGAAGTAGCGCCAGCCGTCCACCACCTGCTCGGGCGAGCCGCGGCTGATGCCCAGTTGCAACCGGCCGCCTGCTATGAGGTCCGCTGCGCCCGCATCCTCCGCCATGTACATGGGGTTCTCGTAGCGCATGTCTATGACGGCGGTGCCGATCTCAATGCGCTTGGTGCGAGCGCCAACGGCTGCCAGGAGCGGGAAGGGCGAGCCCAGCTGGCGCGCGAAGTGGTGCACGCGGAAGTACGCGCCGTCGCCGCCCAGTTCCTCGGTGGCTACAGCGAGGTCTATGGATTGCAGCAGCGCGTCGGCCGCCGTGCGCGTGCCCGAGTGTGGTGAAGGGGTCCAGTGCCCGAACGAGAGGAAGCCTATCCGTTTCGTCATGGTGGTCTGAGTGTGGCACGCGCCTGGGTCCTGGCCTGACGCAGGTAGAACACTGGCTATTGACAAGCGACTGGTTCTCTGGTTCACTACTCCTGTAATGAACCAAGGCACCTTCCGTTGTCTCGACACCACCCCGGAGACCTCCGCAGATGTTCGGCGGTAACGAACCCATCTACCGCCAGATCGCGGACCAGATCCGTGATGCCATCGTCGCAGGCGACCTCCTGGAGGAGGAGCAGGTCATGTCCACAACGCAGTACGCCACCACCTTCCGCATCAACCCCGCAACGGCCGCCAAGGCCTTCACGGAGCTCATCGCCGAGGGCGTGCTCTACCAGAGGCGCGGCCTGGGCACGTTCGTGGCGCCCGGCGCCCGCGAGAAGCTCCTGCATGAACGGCGTCAGAGCTACTTCCTGCACGTGCTGCAACCCGCGCTGGACGAAGCAGAACGCATCGGCATATCCGAAGACGCGATCCGCGAGTACTTGCAGAGCGGAACGAGGCGCGAAGCAAGGCACGAAGACCAGCGCACCAGCGAAACAAGAACGGAGCGCACATGAACGGCCTAGCTGTTCGAACGAACGACCTGACCGTTAGCTACGGCGCCAGCAACGCCCTCGCTGGCGTGACCGCCAACATCGTTCCCGGAGCTATCACCGGACTCATCGGAAGAAACGGCGCTGGCAAGAGCACTCTGCTCGCCATCCTGGCGGCGTTCCGCAGGCCATCCAGCGGCACCGTGATGATCGATGGTCGGGACCCATACGAGGACCCGCGACTCATGGCCGCCACCTGCCTAGTGAGGGAGTCCGGCGATTTCGGTGACCTCGGCACTGCACAGGCCACCAGACTCGCCGCACGGATGCGTTCGAGCTTCGACACGTCTTTCGCAGAACACCTGCTTCAGAGGTTCGGTGTGCCGCGCCGCAGGAGCATGGAGCGGCTTTCGCGGGGTCAGCGCTCTGCCTTCGGCGCCGCTATCGGACTCGCAAGTCGCGCCCCTCTTACCCTGTTCGACGAGGTCTACCTGGGCATGGACGCGCCTACGCGCTACGCGTTCTACGACGAACTACTGGCGGACTACGTTGCCAATCCGCGAACCATCGTCATCTCCAGCCACCTCATCGAGGAGGTCGAGCGGCTGTTCGAGCACGTGCTGATTCTGCATGCCGGCAAGGTGCTGCTGTCCGGTAGTGCCGACACGGTGCGTCAGCGCGGTTTCCGCGTGGTGGGTGAGCAGCACAAGGTGGAAGCGTTCGTGGCCGGTTTCCAAGTAGTGGCGCGCCAGCAGCTGGGCCGCACCCTCGCCGCTACCGTGGTCACCGAGCTTCGTCCGGCTGCTGCCAACGAGGCGCGGGCGGCAGGCCTCCAGTTCGAGCAACTCAGCATCCAAGACCTGTTCGTGCACCTCACGGAGCCACAGAGCGCCAACCCCGCCGCACCCCCAGGCACGGAGCGCGTTAAGGAGTCCGCATGATCGCCTCCTCGACCCGTTCACAGACCCAAGTAGAACTGGCGGTTCCCGCGCCGCTCGGCACGGTGACTGCTTGGCTGTTGAGGCGCTGCCTAACCATCTTCGCCTGGTTCTTGGGGCTAGCCACGCTAGTGGTCCTCGTGCTCGTTCCACCGATGCTTCAGCAGTTTCAGTCCGACATCACCGGCAGCGTCTGGGCGGCGTTCGCCGGCAGAGGGCCCTCGTGGTTCGTGTTCTCGTTAGGGATAATGACCACGCAGTACCTGCCAGTGTTCGTTGCACAGGGCGTGTCGCGCAGGCGCTTCAATCAGGGCTCCGGGCTGGCACTCGCCGGCACTGCCCTGCTCGCCGGCGTCATGGTGGCCGTGGGCTACCTGGTAGAGGCGGGCCTGTTCCATGCCTACGGCATAGACACCGCCGTTCGGGGTTCGAGCCTAGCCGCTGGCAACCCACTCATGTTCGTCGTCGTGGAGTCCTGGCTGAGGTCGTTGCTGTTCGGACTCACGGGCGTGCTGGTGGGCCTTGCCTACTACCGCTTCGGCGGCTGGTTGGGCACGGCGCTACTACCGTTCACGGCCATCGTGCCACTTGGCATGGGCCTCATCGCGCTCACGCAGAGCCTGGAGGTCGAGGTGTTCGACTGGGTTGGCAAGACACCGGCCACTACCACCGGACTCGGCTGGCTTGTGGCGTTCGAGGTTGTGATCCTGCTGATTTGCCAGCAGTTGTCCTCCGGCGCCCGAGTGCGCGCCAAGCGCGACTAAAGGCATCCCTGATGGTGACGGGCGCTACCAATATTCGGTTTCGCTGCCGGCACTGATGCGGGTGGCGGGTGGGTCAAGATCCCGGCGCGCGAACCTAGGCTACGCAGCGAGGAGATAGGGGTTCGGAGCGTGGCGCCAGGCCCGTGCGCCGGGTTACCCAAGCATAGGTGGCCGTAGCGGTTATCCGGAGGGACGGAAGTACCGCCGCGAGCGGCTAGACACGGTTCGCCCAGAGCGTTCTGGCAGCTAGCCGCGCTTTGAGAGATGGGCGGGGACCTTATAGTGCGCCTGATGCCCTCCTCGTCCTTGTCCGTACCCGCCAAGGTGGCGCGCCGCTTCGTGCTTGGCCGGCAGGGCCTGTGGCCCGGCAGACGCTGGGCGGGCGAGAGCGGCGTCGAGCAGGCCATGCGCGCCGTGGAGCACCTGCAGCTCGACCCGCTCAACATCACCGCCCGCAGCCAGGACCTAATGCTGCACGCCCGAGTCGCGGATTACGAGCCGGAAGCGTGGCAGCACCACGCCTACGGCCGGCGGCAGTTCTTCGACTGGGGCGGCTGGCTGGCCGTGCGCCCCATGGACGAGCTGCCGTACTTCAGGCGCTACATGCTGGACAGCCGGGGCCACCCGGATCTCGCCACTTGGGCAGCGGAGCACGCTGGGCTGCTGCAAGAGATGCGCCAGGTGTTACGGGAAGAGGGCCCGGTGTCGAACCGCGACTTCCTGATGCACGAACGTAGGCGCGTGAGCAGCTACCGCGGCCGCAAGGACAGTGCGGTGGCGCTTTACCACCTGTGGCGCACCGGCGAGGTGATGATCCACGACCGGAACCGCTTCGAGCGCGTTTACGACCTAACGGAGCGCGTAGCACCAGCCGAGTTCATCCGTGAAGCGCCGGCGCACGACACCGAGCGCTTCATGATGCTGAAGCACGTGGCGTTCGATGGCCTGCGCGACAGCCGGGGGAGCTACCCGTTGCCTGGTGCCCAGAAGGCCGCGCCTGCTAGAGCGCTGCTGCAGGAACTAGCTCAGGACGGGCTCCTGCTGGAAGCCGCGGTGGAGGGCCAGAGCGGCAAGCACTACCTGCTGCCGGCGGACCTGCCGCTGCTGGAGGAACTGCTGCAGGAGCGCGTTCCGGCTGCGTGGCAACCGCTGGGCGAGACCACGCTCGAGGCCGTTTCCTTCCTGGCGCCGCTGGATCCGGTGTCGGCGCGTGGCCGCTCGGCCCGCCTGTTCGGCTTCGACTACGTGTGGGAGGTGTACAAGCCGCTCGAGAAGCGCATCTGGGGCTACTACGTGCTGCCCATCCTGTGGGGCGACGAACTGGTGGCGCGCGCGGACATGAAGCTGGACCGCACCACCAACACGCTGCAGGTGCTCGGCTTCTGGCTGGAGGACGCGGCAACGGGGAAGAACGGGGAGTTCGCCCAGGCCCTGGGCCGCGGGCTCGGGAACATGCGAAGCTTCCTCGGAGCCAAGAAGTTGGACTTGGCCGGAGTGAAACCTGTGGCGCTCCGGAACGAGGCGCGGAAGGCCGCCCGTGAACGATAGCGGAAACGACTCCGAGGGAGCAGCGGAGGCCGAGGCCCGCGCCAACGCGCGTGCGGCAGCCCTGCGGCTTCTGATCGTCACTCTGGCCATCGTTACGGTGGCCATGGTGCTCATGAACCGGTTCCTGGGAACGCTGCGGCCCGAGTGCGTGAACACGGTCGTGGAGAGCGTAGCTTCGCCCGACACCGAGTGGACCGCCGTCCTCTTCGAACGCAGTTGCGGCGCCACCACCGGCTTCTCCTCGCAGGTGTCCGTGGTGCGAACCGGGAGTGCTCTGCCCGACAGGGCAGGCAACGCGTTCGTTCTGCTGCGCGGCGACACGGCGGGAACCACTTCGTGGGGAGGCCCGGTGGTGACCCTGCTTTGGACCGGACCGCGGCAACTGGAGGTTAGCCACGACCCCACTGCGCACGCCATGTCGAGCAGTCGCAGGGTGGGAGAGGTAGACGTTCGCTTCGTGGCGCCCACCCGAGGCGAATGAGGCGCCCGGCCGTCCAGCGTGTGGCATAGTTATGCCACCACGTGCGTACGCGCCACACCCCGAAAGACGAACGAACACCGCCAGTCCTTAAGTCTGGCTTCAGCTTCGTGACTGAGACTCCCGTAAGGAGGATAGACATGAACATGAAGATGGCAACCAGAGGCAAGATGAGGCACAGGGCAGCTGCAACGGGCAAAGCAGGCCGGGCGCTGGCAGGAGCGCTACTGGCACTTGTTCTGGCCGCGTGCACCTCTCCAGGTCTAGCGGGGTTCCCCGGCGGACCCGTGGAGCACCTGCCTCCCACCATCGCAAGCGGCACCAACCCTGGCGCAAGTGGAGGGTCGTGCCTGGTGGATGGCCTCACCATCAACGACAACGTGACCGTGCCTGCGAACATGGAGTGCACCTTCACCAACGTCACTATCGAAGGCAACCTGGTGCTGGCGCCAGGCGCCCGCGTCGACTCCGACGGCGGTCGCGTCAACGGGAACATACTGGTGTACCCGACCGCCGAGTACGCGGCGGTCTACACCGGCATCTACGGCAACGTGCAGGCCGAACGCGCCGCCCGGATCGCCCTGACAGAAGTGGAACTGCAAGGCAACGCGCAGACCTGGCGCACCACCACCCTGTCGGTAACTGGCGGCCTCGTGAACGGCGACATCCAGCCGGAGCGCAACGGCACCGTTAGCGTTACCGGCGTGCTGGTGAACGGCGATATCCAGCCCGAGAAGAACACCGGTATGGTGACCATCAACGACAACGTGGTCAACGGGAACGTGCAGCCGAAGGAGAACACCGGCGGCGTGACCGTGAACGGCAACGAGATCGATGGCAACCTGCAGTGCGAGGGCAACGTGCCAGCACCAACCGGCGGCGGCAACATCGTGACGGGTAGTACCGCGGGCCAGTGCTCGGTGATGGCCGTCTCGCTCTGATGGGTGGGCCGGCCCGGTAACGGCGATACTGCGTTCATAGGGCCCGGTGCTCGACCTTGCACCGGGCCCTGCTGCTTACCCACCACCATCTCCAAAGGGTGGACCAGTGAAAGCCGGTCAGTTGACCTCGACCGGTCGCCGCCCCTCCCACGTCCCGAAGGCGGCCACGAACGCTGCCGCCACCGGCTCCTCCTGAACCACGAAGCGCACCAGTTCGAATTCGCCCAGCTTGCGCGCCCACAGACCCGTCACTTCCATCGCCATGGCCGCTGCAACCGCGGGCGGGAACTGGTAGTTGCCGGCGCCGATGGCGGGCAGCGCCACGCTCTTCGCGTTCAGCCTGGCGGCCATGGTGAACGCGGCGTTGTAGCAGAGCTTGAGCACGGCTTCGGAGCTGCCGTCGCCCGTGTACGGTTGCGCCGCCGTGTGCACGATGTACTTCGCCGGCAGGGCGAACCCGCGGGTGAACACGGCCTCGCCGTACTGCATGGCCGGCACGGCGCTCATGGCAGCCCTGAGTTCGGGGCCGGCCGCCCTGGCGATGGCGCCGGCAACGCCGCTCGCCATGATGCCGCTGCGCGACACGGAGTTCACCACCACGTCCACGGGCTGCGCAACGATGTCGCCCCGCACCACCTGCACGCGCGTCTGGCCATGGGCACCATGAACGCTCATGTCCAGCAGCACCGCCTCGTGGCCGGTGGATGCCTGCCGGCGTGTGCCTCCGGTGGTGGCCCGCGCGCGGCGCTGGTCGCGTTCCGCTCGCTGAGCCTCCCAGTACTCCTGCTTCTTCATGCGTAGTGCGTGCTCATGCTCCCGCATGGCCAGCAGCTTCTCCTCCGAGACGCCGCGCGACTGGTGGCGCGAGTACATCTCCGAGAAGCGCGCCGTCATGGCGTGGTCCTGCTGCTCGACGCGCTTACGCAGTTCGGCCAGTTCCAGCTCCTCGCGTGTGCGTTCCTCACCCTGGGGCAGCGAGAGCACCACGTTCCATACCGCCTCCACCTCAAGCTTGGCGGTGGCCATGTCGCGGCGGCGCGCCGCGTCCGCCACCCGCTGCTTGGCAGCCGCGATCTGGGCCAGTAGCAGTTCCAGCGCAACGCGGTCGTTGATCGGGGCGGCGGCCCAGTCCTCCGCGTTCAGACGCGGCAGCTCCAGGGTGTACGTAAGCTTCTCGCGCAGCCCGGTGAGAGTGTCGTCCCACGTCAGTTCGAGGCTCAGCGGCTGCTGGCCGGGCGCAACGTCCAGGCGCAGCAGCAGATCGAGAGGCAGGCCGGCCACCAGATCGGGCAGCCGCACACCCGCCTCCGTATGGCTTAGACCCGCCAGAGCCGCCGCTCCGGCCGAGGCGAAGTGCAGCGTGGCGGCTCCTGCAGGAACCACTTCCAGCGTCAGCGCACGGCCGCGCAGCGAACTGAGGCCCGCCACCTCGTTCTGGAAGGCGTTCACCACCACCGCGTGGTCGCTCAGGAACACGTAGTTGCCGCGCCCGGCGTCGGCAACGGTGCGGAGCAGGTCCTCGTCGTACTGCGCACCGAGCCCCATGCTGGTGGTGGTAACGCCGTGGCCGGCAGCAGTGGCCACGTCCGCGCCCACCTGCGCGGGGTCGGTCACCCCGCGGTTGGCGAGGCCGTCGCTCAGCAGCACTATGCGGCTCAGCACGTCCGTTTCGGGGCAGGCCATCACCTGGGAGAGCCCTTCCGCCCAACCGCCGTACAGGTTCGTCATGCCCCGGCTCTCGATCCGGTCGATGGCCTGCGTGACTACGGTACGGTGGTCCACCAGCTTCACCAGCGGCTGGACCACTTCCACGTTGTCGTCGAACGTCACCACCGACACCCAGTCGCCCGGCAACAGCATGCCCACGGCGGTGCGGGCGGCGGCCTTGGCGGCCTCGAGCGGGGCGCCGCTCATGGAACCCGACCGGTCTATGACGAGAGCGAGGTTGAGAGGTTTACGGTCTACCTCCACCTCGGGCAGTTCCACGCCGAGGGTGAAGAGCAGGTCGAGGTTGCCGCCATCGGCCGGCAGGCCCGGCTTGGCGGGGATCACGGAGATCGTGGGCCGGGGGAAGCTCGCTTGGCCCGCGGCGCTTGCGGTGGTGTCGTTAGGTTCGTTCGTCATGTCGCCCCCCTTAGGGCTCGCGCTTTTTTGCGCGCAGGGTCTCCTGCCACCGGTCTGCCGGTGACTTCTTCGCTGGTCCTCGCCATTTGCCTGGGCCCAGCTCGGATGGTTGCGTGCGGGTGTTGTTACCGGTTACTGGTTCTCATACAGGCGCTTACCCCCGCCGTTTCCGGGCCTGCTCGAGCTGCAGCAGGGCCACCCTCATCTGCTGCAGGAGTTGCTCCTCGGCCACGTGGTTGGCGGGCCAAGTGAAGTCGTCGCGCACCGACAGCTCCAGCCCGTCATGAATGCTGAGGCGGTTCCAGGTGGTCTCAACGCTTGCCGGGGCGGCGGCGTACGCAGCTGCCATCTCTCTCAGGGCCCCCGCGTCGGGTGCCGACATGAACGTCTGCACCCTGAGCTCGTGCCGGGGCGCTTCAGCCTTACGCGCGGCCGAACGCTCCCTCATGGGGCTCCCCGCACCTGGCTCTGCGCCCTGGTCCCCGAGCCCAGCCCGCGCCCGCACCTGCCTCAGGAACTCGTCCTTGGCTGTAGCGGACTGAGCAGCAGACCTAGGCTCACCCAGCGCCTGAGGGGTGGGCTGGCTCGGCGCCAGTTCCACGCGCACCTCGTCTTGCAGGAGGGCCTCGAGTTCGGCCCGGAGCCGGCCGCTGAGCGCCTTGCGTATGGCCGCACTGCCGAAGCCCTCGGCCAGGAGTTTCCGCACCAGCAGTAGCGCGAGCAGGTGGTCGTAAACGTAGCGGGCTTCCCTGCCCTCCTTGTGCGGTTCGGGGATCAGGCCTTCGGTGGTGTAGAAGCGTACGAGCCGTGGGTTGACGTCGTCGGCTGCGCGGCCGGTGGCGTCCTTCGGTAGGTAGCCGGGTAGCAGCGCGTTGGCGACGTCCACCAGTTCCTGCAGGCCGAAGACGGCCTCCAGGTGCTGCTGCAGCGGACCGCCGCCAGGCGTGACTGAGTGAGAACTCGGCTCCATGCAGGCATCTTAGCGTCTACAGTTTCCGCTGTCAATAACACCGTGCAGTGTAACAGTGGGGTGCCTGCCGCTCTACTCGGGCGCGTCCGCCCCCAACAGCCTCGGCAGGTCGCCCACGCGCCCCACGATGCCGAAGAGCACCACCGCCACGAGGAAGAACAGGAACGAGATGGCCGCCATGACCGGGCTGTAACCGTAGCGCAGGCTGTTGAAGATCTTCACCGGCAGGGTCTCCATGGTGAAGCCGACGGTCATGTACGCGATGATGTACTCGTTCAGCGAGAGCACGAAGGCGAAGATGAACCCAGCGATGACGTAGGGCCGGATGTGCGGCAGGATCACCGTGCGGAACACGGTGCCGCCGGCCGCGCCCATGGTGCGCGCAGCCTCGACCAGTTCCGGTTTGAGCGTCTGTAACCCCAGCGTGATGGTGGCCAGGGGCAGCGTGGTGAGGAACACGCCGTGTGACAGCACCACCGAGTAAGGCCGGCCGTAGCTCTGCAGCAAGATCCACAGAACCAGGGCGCCTAGCGCGGTGATCACGGGCGGCAGCGCGAACGGCGCCAGGCCGAGGCCCATGAGCGCCTTGGCGTAAGGCACCCGGTAGCGCCACGCGGCGTACGAAAG
>CAZVTS010000009.1:0-1440 GCA_964630175.1 uncultured bacterium | reverse complement strand
GCGGCCCCCAGCGGCAGGTTGGACTTGAGTATGGCCTGGTCCGTAATGTGCACGGGCAGCGTCCACTGCGCGGGCCTGCCCAGGGTCTGCGGCACCACGTAGGCGCCCAGCACGAAGATGAACACCAGCGCGGAGGAGCCGGCTATGGCGCGCCGCAACACGGGGATCACCACGGTTCCGAAGGCCAGCAGCGGGTTGGCTCCCATGGTGCCGGCGGCCTCCACGAGTTCGTTGTCGAGGCGCGATACGGGTGGGTAGAGCAGCAAGATAGTGAGCGGCAGGGCTATGAACACGAAGCCGAGCAGCGCCGCTACGAAGCCAGGGCTCCAGGAGGTAGGGCTCTGCATGATGCCCAGCCACACGAGCAGGTTGGAGATGCCGCTCGTGCGCGAGAGGAGGAGGCTCCAGGCGAACGCAGCCACCACCTCGGAGAGCGAGAGGGCGGCGAGAACGAGCACTAGATAAGGCGCTTGCCGACGGCGCGGCAGCCTGGTGAGGAGATAGGTGAACGGTACTGCCACCACCACGCAGATGAAGGTGGCGAGCAGCGCCAGCCCCAGCGAAACGGCCAGGCGCTCCAGGTTGAAGGGCGTGAGGGCCCTCTCGTAGTTGGTGAGCACGAAGCTCGGCTGGAAGAAGGTGGCGACGTTGCGCGAGAAGAAGCTGACGGCCACCATGGCGCCGAGCGGCACCACGAAGAGCGCCAGGAGCGCCACGGCGGGCCACGCCAGCAGCACGTGCGGCCAGGCACCGTTCCGCTCGCCCGGGGCTGAACGGCTCACTGCGCCAGCACCACCCCGGCGTCCGCCGGGATCTCGAGCCACACGGGCGTGCCCTCGGCCAGCGCCTTGGCGCCCAGCACGGAGAGTTCGTCTTCCCCCACCCGCACGAAGGTCTCGACGGTGCGGCCAAGGTCGCGCACGAAAGTGACGCGCCCCTCGAAAGCGGGGGCCGCCGGCTCCGTGGTGTGCAGCAACACGCCTTCTGGCCGCACGGACAGGGTCACCTCGCCCACTGTGCCGGCAGGCACGCGCATGTTGAGGGTCTTGCCAAGCACCGTCACCGTGTTGGCGTCCACCACGCTCGCCGGCAGGAAGTTGTTGGAGCCTATGAAGTCGGCAACGAAGCGGTTGGTCGGGCGGCGGTACACCTCCAGCGGAGAGCCCACCTGCTGCACGCGGTTGTTGCCCATCACCACCACCAGGTCGGCCATCGTCATGGCCTCCTCCTGGTCGTGCGTGACGATGATGGTGGTAATGCCCACCTGGCGCTGCAGGCGCCGCAGCTCCACCTGCATGGCCTCCCTCAGCTTGGCGTCCAGCGCGCTCAGTGGCTCGTCGAGCAGGAACAGGTCGGGGTTGAGTGCGAGCGCGCGCGCCATGGCGACGCGCTGCCGCTGGCCGCCGGACAGCTGAGCTACGCCGCGGGAGCCGAGGCCCT
>CAZVTS010000008.1:45690-49936 GCA_964630175.1 uncultured bacterium | reverse complement strand
GCCTTCATCGCAGTGATGACGCTTCTGGGCGCGTTCGTGATGATGTTCGCCGTCAACGTCAACCTGGCCCTCATCACGCTGGCGGTGGTGCCGTTCACGGGCTGGTTCACCGTGCGCTACGGGGGTCGCATGACGCGCAACTGGCGCGCCATCTACGACCGGGTGGGGGCGTTCAACGCCCGCATCGAGGAGAACGTGGGCGGCATCCGGGTGGTGCAGGCGTTCGCCAACGAGGATCACGAGCGGCGCCTCTTCGAGAAGGACAACCGCGCCTACCGCGAGACGAAGCTCGAGGCGTACCGCATCATGGCCGCCACGCACTCGCTCTCCTACCTCAGCATGCGCTTCACTCAGCTGGTGGTCATGGTGGCAGGCAGCTACTTCGTCATCCGCGGCGCCCTCAGTAACGGCGAGTTCGTGGCTTTCCTGCTGCTGGTGGGGGTGTTCTTCCGGCCCATCGAGAAGATCAACTCGGTCATCGAGACGTACCCCAAGGGCATCGCGGGCTTCAAGCGCTACACGGAGCTGCTGGACACGCGCCCCGACATCGCGGACCGGCCCGGAGCCGTGGCGGTGACGGGCCTGCGGGGCGACATCGTGTATGACGACGTCACCTTCGGGTACCGCGCCAAGCAGCCGGTGCTGTCCGGCGTGAGCCTCAGGATCAAGGCGGGCGAGACCGTGGCGTTCGTGGGCCCGTCCGGCGCGGGCAAGACCACCATCTGCTCGCTCCTGCCGCGCTTCTACGAGGTGACCGGTGGGAGCATCACCATCGACGGCATCGACGTGAGAAACATGACCCTCACCAGTCTGCGCAGCCAGATCGGCATCGTGCAGCAGGACGTGTTCCTGTTCGCCGGCACGGTGCGGGAGAACATCGAGTACGGCCGCCTCGGAGCCAGCGAGGCCGCCATCTTGGAGGCCGCGCACCGCTCACGGCTGACGGAGGTCATCGAGGACCTGCCGAACGGCCTCGACACGGTGATAGGCGAGCGCGGCGTGAAGCTGTCCGGGGGCCAGAAGCAGCGCCTGGCCATCGCTCGCATCTTCCTCAAGAACCCGCCCATCCTCATACTCGACGAGGCCACGTCGGCCCTGGACACCCAGACGGAGCGCGCCATCCAGCAGTCGCTGACGGAGCTGTCGGAGGGGCGTACCACGCTGGTGATCGCCCACCGGCTGGCAACCATCAAGGACGCGGACAGGATCGTGGTGGTGGACGAGAGCGGTATCGCGGAGCAGGGCAGCCACGCGGAGCTGCTCGAGAGGCGCGGCTTGTATCAGACCCTCCACCTGGCCCAGAACTTCTAGCCCTTCGGGGACGCCTCAGGAGTAGCCGTCCTCCAGGCGCAGCACGCGCGCCCGCGCCACCGCCAGGCGGGGATCGTTGGGGCCGAGCACCTCCGTGGCCCTGATCCACAGCTCCAGGTCGTCTCCCAGGCGTTCGGCCAGCTCGCAGAGGGCGTCCGGGTCGCGCGACAGCAGGACGGCCTGCCTCAGCTCCTCTTCCAGCCGCTCGCGCTCCTCGACCACGCCCGGCGCCTCGCTGAGCGGCAGGAGCGGCTGCCGGTACATGGAGACGGCCTCGCGCACCCGCTGGTTGGCGAGGTGTTCCCGCAGCTCCAGCACGTCGGCGGTGGCGGGCGATTCGAAGCGGTACGGCACGTCGCTCACGGGCAGGTGGCGCCGCACCCGCGTGAGCATGCCGCGCACCCCTCCCGCCGTGAAGGGCGCCTTGCCGTCCGGCGTGAGGAACGCGTTCAGGGCGTCGCGGCTGACGCCGGCCGGGTTGAGCGCGATGGCGAGGGCCACTTCCGCCACGCGCTGGGGCAGCTTGCGCTCCACTCCTCCGTTGACGCTGGTGACCTCGTTGCCGAGGAAGCGCAACCGCAGACCGGGTCCGCGTCCGCCCAGCGTTGCCCAGATGGAAGCGAACAGGCGCTCGGGGCCGCTCAGCACACGCAGGCCCGTGGGGTGCAGCTGCCCGAGCAGGTGCGCCACCGCGGGCGGCAGCAGCGCCGCGCCGCCGTCCGTTGCCAGCAGGAAGTAGAGGGCGCCCATGAGGCGCTGCTCCGCCACCAGCTCGGTCGAGAGGAGTGCGGCCTGCAGCTCGTCTCTCGCGCTCGGTTGTCCCAGCACTGCGCCCACCATGCCGCGCGCCAGGGCCGCCAGGTCCTGCTCGTAGCGCGCGTCGGCCAGCGCCAGGCTGGTGATGTCGGCCGCCACCCGTTGCGCCTCGGCGGTGCGGCCCAGCTCCAGCAGGCAGCGCACGAGCTGGTAGCCCTGCCGCGCCCGCCAGTTGCGGCCGCTGGCCTCGTAGGTGGCGCTCATCAGCTCGAGGGCGGCCGCGGGCCGCAGTTCCGCCAGCTCGAGCCAGGCGAGGGTGCTGCGCAGCAGCGCCGCGAGGGTGGGCAGGCTGCCCTCCGCCACCACCTGCGCGTCTTCGAGAACGCGCCGCAGGCCGACCAGGTCTCCGGTCATCACTCGCGCCACACCCAGGTCGTTCACCACCTGCAGGCGCCTCGTGCCCTCGCTGATGTCGCCGCGGTCGAACATGTCGAGCGTCCAGCGCGCCCAACTGGCGGCTTCGGAGAACTCTCCCTCCTGACTGAGTCGCGCCACCAGCGCCCCCGCGTTCCGAACAACCTCGTAATGCTGACCGAGGTCCTCCGCCGCCTTGACGGACTCCCGCAGCAGCGCTATGCCGGCGGCCGCGTCCGGGTGAAGCCGACCGTACTGCCACAGTGTGAGAGAGGTGCGCCTGGCGCCAACAGCCTGCTCGGCGAGCTCGAACCCTTCGTTCCGCCGCATGGCTCCGGCGCGCCGCGCCCGCAGCGACGGCGCCGTGTGCACGGCCAGGTGCGCGTCTACCTCCGGGAGCACCTGCGCCACGTCGCCGGCGGCGAAGCCGGCCACCAGGCGCCACTCCAGCACTCGCTCGGCGCCGGCGTGCTCCTCGGGCAGCGAGGAGAGCAGGAGGTGCAGCCGCTCCAGGAGACCCTCCTCCTGGTAGCGGGGGCCGGCCTGGCGGATGACGTCGTTCACGAGTTCGGGGGCGCCCATCACCGCTAGCTCCAGAGCGCCTACCAGGTCGCCCTGCCGTCTGAGGGCCTGGACCGCCAGGGCGGGCTCCACCAGCTCCGCCTCCTGCTCGGCGACCTGCTCCCCGAGGGCGGAAGGTACGGCCAGCGGGCCGAGGCCGAGCGCAGCGGTGGCGGCGGCCATTATGGGTTGGAAGCGCCCCTCGGCCTCGCGCCACACGCGCTGTATCTCGGTGGTCGGCAGCGCCCGCGGGAAGAGCGCGCTGGCCTCCTCCATCTCCAGGCGCAGTTGGTCGGGGCCGAGAACGGTGGCGCGCGCAGCTAGCGCTGCAGGGGCCACGCGCTCACCGCGCAGGTCGATGAGGACCGAGTACCCGTGGTGCCTGAGGTCGAGGAGTTCCTCTAGCAGTTCACCGGCGGGTGCTGGCGTGGTGACTGCCAGCCACAGGGGCAGCAGCTCCGCGCTGTAAAGGCGCAGCGCGCTCAGTTGTGTGCGGTAGGGCAGCGCCATGCCCAGAAGTGGGGTGGGCAGGGTGGCGTTGACGGCGCGCGCCAGCTCGTTGCCCTGCGCCACCTGGTCCTGGAGTGTGCGTGGCCCGAGTTCGAACCACGCCACTCTGGCGCTCTGTCTCAACGAGTCGATCAGGTACGGGGCACCGTAATCCTCGCCCCCCAGAAGCAGTACCGGCTCGGGCGAGGTCTTCAGCGCTTCGACGTGACGCGGCAGCCACACGCGTTAAGGATAGCCGCGCGGCAACCCTCTGGCTAAGTGTGTTCAGGCAACTGCCTGGCTGACGCTTGGCGCCTGCCGGGGGCCGGCCGCGAACCGGCCGCTAACGGGTTCCGGCTCGGCGGCTCTGGCTTCCGCCAGCGCGGCCAGCGTCCGTCGGTCGGTGATCCGCACGCGCCCATCCACCAGGGTGAAGTTGCTCGTCTCCTGCAGCCTGCGCAGTGCCTCTTCTCTCGTCATGCCTGCCCCTCCGCTCACTCTGGACTGCACGGTAGCGGCCGCGGCGCTTCACCGCCGCTTCGCCCTTCGCGGCGGTTGGATGAAGCGGGTATGAAGCGCCCTGCGATTTACCTTCACTGGCAACGCCAGCGGAGGTTCTGCCCCCATGAACACCATTCGCAAGTTAGCTATCCTCGCCATCGTCGCCTTCGGCCTTGGTGCCTTCGCGTTTGGTTCCTTCGGCGCCGCCACCCAG
>CAZVTS010000008.1:16194-45590 GCA_964630175.1 uncultured bacterium | reverse complement strand
GACACCAGTGGCCAGCCCAACGAATGGGACGTGGGCTAGGCGCCCGGCGCCGGCCCTTGTCACCACGTCGGAACCAGTCCTGAGGCATTTCCCCCGAATGCATAGGCCCCTCGAAACCACCAGTCAGCCCCCGCGCCTCGACGAGTTGAGGCACCTGTTCCAGCCCGTCGTGCCGCTCGGAGGTGCGGAGGGTTGGTCGGAGGCCCTGGTGCGCTGGCAGTTGCAGGACGGCACCGTCCGCGGCCCGCTCGATATCCTGCCCTACTGGTTCAGCCCGCAGCGCCTGGCCGAGTTCACGCGCTTCTCTCTCGACCGCGCCGGGCGCGCCGCCGTGGCCAACCCCACCGCGCGGGTGTCCATCAACCTGAGCCCAGCCCAGGTGCTGCTGCCGGACACGGTGGCGGTATTGGAGGGGATGCTGCCCGGGGTGCGTTCGCGCCTGCACATAGAGCTGACGGAACAGGTGTACGCCGACGGCGGCGTCCTCGCGGAACGGCTGAGGCAGTTGAAGGAGCGCTGCGGCGTGGTGCTGCTGGACGACGTTACCCCCACGGACCTGGCCGTCCGCACCCGTTTCGCCGCCCCGGTGGACGGTGTGAAGGTCGACCGCCAGGTCATCCTCGCCCGGTTGGGTGTCAAGGTTCCCAACCTCCGCCAGGAAACGGCTCAGCGTTTCCTGGAAGAAGTCATCGATCGGTTCCCCATCGTGGTAGCCGAAGGCATCGAAGATCCGAGCGCATGTGAGGAGTTGGCGGCACTTGGCGTGAGCCACGTGCAAGGGTTCGGGATAGCAAGGCCCGCACCCGAGCTGCGCTCGGAAGCGAGCGTGGCTGCGCTCAGGCGCAGAACGGAAGGCATGGCGCCGCACCGGCACCTGGCTTCCGGAGGCATCGGCATGACCGGCGACGACGAGCCCACCGGTTGGTCGTCGCGCTAGTTCTGCGCCGCGCGCCAGGCGATCGCCGGCGTTGGCAGCAGAACGCGCGTCATACGGGGTCAAAGAGAGGGAGGCCGCCCACCCAGGCGGCGGCTAGCAACCAGTGCGGGTTCGGGGGAACCCGCTAGCGGCACCACCACAGGGCACCCACGCCCCGTCGTGGTGCCGCACTGGTTCGTGCAATCGGCACCCTACTCGGCCACGGTCTCTATACTGGCTGCACATCGACAGGTCTGGCGCCGGGCCGCAGGCGCGTGCGCCTTTCGCACGGGAGGCTGTCTGCGCTCATGTACCTAAACCCGAACGAACCGTTCCGCCGCTTGTCTGCCCGCCCCGCGCCCACCCTCGCCCTCTTCCTCGGCATGCTCGTTCTGGGAGCGGGTCTCTACGTAGGTCGCATGCTCATGGCGCCCTCGCCGGTGGTACCCGCCACCGCCGACGCACGGCTCTTCTCGGCCGAGCGCGCCATGCCCATCCTGGTGCGCCTCGTGGGAGAGGAACGGCAGCACATGGTGGACACGGACGCGGGCGACGCTGCGCGCCAGCGCGTGGTGGCGGAGTTCGCGGCGCTCGGTTACGAGGTGGAACTGCAGACCGCCTGGGGCTGCCGCGAGCAGTACGCCACCTGCGCCAACACGACGAACGTGCTGGCACGCTTACCGGGCAGCGGCAGCGGACCTGCGCTCATGCTCACTGCGCATTACGATTCGGTGGGCGCAGGACCCAGCGTGTCCGACGACATGGTGGCGGTGGCCTCCATCATCGAGGTGGCCCGCATGCTGAGGGGCGAGCCGCAGCTCATGAACGACGTGCTGTTCGTCATCACGGACGGCGAAGAGGTCGGGCTCACCGGCGCCGAGGCGTTCCTGGAGCACCCGTGGGTGTCGCAAGTAGGCCTCATCGCCAACTACGAGGCGCGCGGCACGGGCGGGCAGAGCCTCATGTTCCAGACCAGCCCCGGCAACGCCTGGTTGGTGGAGCGCCTGGCAGCGGCGGCGCCCCGACCGGCCACCAGCTCGCTGCTCTACGAGATCTACCGCCTGCTCCCGAACGACACCGACCTGAGCGTCTACCTGGACGCCGGCCTGCCCGGCATCAACTTCGCCTACGTGGAGCACGTGCAGCGCTACCACACCCCTAACGACGACCTGCAGCACCTGAGCCTGGCCACCTTCCAGCATCAGGGCGAGAACGTGCTGGCGGCGGTGCGCGCCTACGGCAACGCCGACCTGGCGAACATGCCGGCAGGCAACGCCATCTACCAGGACGTGTACCCAGGCGTGGTCGTTCAGGCGCCAGCCGACTGGGCGCTCTGGCTGGCGGGCGGCGCACTGGTGCTCTGGCTACTCATCGTGCTGGCGCTCATCGGTTCGGGCGCCATCACGGCCGGCGGTCTGCTCCTCGCCCTCCTCACCACGCTCCTGGGGCTGGCCGCTGCCGCCGGGCTCGGCTACGGTGCCGCCGAACTCATCCGCCTGCTCACAGGCTCCAGCGAACCCTGGTTCGCGTACCCTGCACCGGCACGCCTGGCGGTGTGGGCAGCGGGCGCCCTCGGGTTCCTCTTCTTCGCCACCCTGGCCGCGAAGCGTGCCGGGTTCTGGGGCATGGCGGCCGCCGTGTGGCTCTGGTGGTCCGGCATCTCGCTCGCCGCAGCGCTCATGCTGCCCGGCACCAGCATCGCGCCACTGCTGCCGACCCTCGTCGCCACCGTGGTGTACGCCGTGCTGGCGCTCTTCGGTGTGGGCCTGCCTGCCAGGCGCAGCGGCACCATCGGCTGGCTGCCGGTGCTCCTCAGCATGGTGACCATGTTCGCTGCCGGCTACTTCATGGTCACCCTGGCGTTCACGGTGGAGCTGGGCCTCGGTTTCGGCATGAGCCTCGCCATCGGTCTGCTGGTGGCGCTGGCCACCACCTCCGTGGCGCCCTTGCTGGCCGTGCCGCGCGGGGGCGGCGCGGCGCGCAACACCGTGCTGCTGCTGGTTCTGCTCACCCTCGCCGCCGGCGTGGTCTGGGCCATCCGCGTGCCCACCTACAGCGCCGAGAAGCCGCAGCACCTCAACCTCTACTACGTTCTCCAGTACCAGAACGAGGCCGTATCGAGCAGCCGCTGGGCCGCCGGCGCGGGGGACCTGGGCAGCATGCCGCCAGCGGTAGTTCAGGCCGGCGGCTTCGACGGCGGCGGCGTCTTCGTGCGCGGGTACGCCGGCCCGGGGATGTCGGCCCCGGCGCCTACCCTCGCTCTCCAGCCGCCCACCGTGACGGTAGTGGCGGACACGCGTGTCGGACCACGGCGGCAGCTCACCCTGCGCCTCGACTCGCCGCGCAACGCCAGTCAGATAAGGCTGAGCGTGTCGCGGGCGATGGGTCTTAGCAGCGTGGACCTGCCTGCGGCGGGTCGGTCGCTCCAGTACCCGGTCGTGGAGACCGCGGCGTACGACACGTTCACGTGTCACGGCCGCTCGTGTAACGGGCTCGAGGTCACGCTGCACCTGGCGGCCGGGCAGGCGTTCGATCTGACCGTCATCGACGTATCGCTCGGGCTACCGGAGGAAGGGGCGGCGCTGCTCGCGGCCAGGCCCATCACCGCCGTGCCCGCTCAAGAGGGGGACGGCACGGTCGTCACCAGCCTGGTGCGGATAGAGGCCGCCGAGTAAGCGCGCCGGCGGTCAGCCGGATCAGCTCGCCAAGGTTCGGGCCAGCTCGGGAAGCACCACACCGAGCCGGCCCTCTACGCGCACGTCCGCGTCCGCGTCGCCCCGCGTGGGGCCGGCGTTGACGATGGCTACGCGCTTGCCCGCCTCCCTGGCGTTCACCACGAAGCGGTAACCGGACCGCACGGCCAGCGAGGAGCCCAGCACCAGCAGGGCGTCAGCGGCGTCCACCAGCAGGCCGGCGCGCTCCACCCGCGGGCGCGGCACGTTCTCGCCGAAGAACACCACGTCCGCCTTCAGCACACCGCCGCAGAAGAGGCAGGCGGGCACCTTGAAGGCGCGCACCAGGGCTTCCGGCAGGTCTGCGTCGCCGTCGGGAAGCATCCTGTACTCCCCCGTCACCACTGCGGGGTTGAGGGCCTCCATCCTCAGTTGCATGGAGTCGCGCCGCTCGGTGCGCCCGCAGCTCAGGCACACCACCCGCGCGAGCGAACCGTGCAGCTCGACCACGTTCGAGCTTCCCGCCGCCTGATGCAGCCCATCCACGTTCTGGGTGATGACGCCGGTCACGAGCCCAGCGCGCTCGAGCCGGGCCACGGCGCGGTGGCCGGCGTTCGGCTCACGCTCCCGCATGGCCGGCCAGCCCACGGCGCTGCGCGCCCAGTAGCGCCTGCGCGCGTCTGCGTCGCTCACGAACTCCTGGAAGTTGATGGGCGTGCGCACCGGCCCCACCCGGTCGCCACCACGGTAATCGGGGATCCCCGACTCGGTGCTGAGGCCGGCGCCGCTGAGCACCGCCGTCCTGCGCCCCGTGAGCAGGTCGGCCAGTTCGGCCACGCCGTGGGTGTGGACCCGGCCGTCGCCCTGCGGCGTGTGCGGCTGCCTGATGCGCATGCAGCATGCTACGGCGGCACCCGCCCGAAAGCCACGGCGCGCATCATAGGCGTACACCTAATTAGCTGACCATGCCGCGCTCCCCGGGCTGTTACCATCACGCATGCTTACTTCGGATAGCTACAGCGCGCTACTGGCGCGGGGCCTTGCGGCGGGGGCAGACTTCGCCGAGGTCTACGTGGAGCGGTGGCGCAAGCGCGCCCTGCGCACCATCGATGGGCGGGTGGAGGAAGCCACCAGCGGCATCCAACTCGGTGCCGGCATCCGCCTCTTCTTCGGCGAGGACGTCATCTACGGCTACACCAACGACCTCACGGACGCCGCCCTAGGCGAACTCGTCTCCAGCCTGGCCGGGCTCAAGGGCGACACGGCGGGCCGGCCGGACAGTGCAGGCCGCGGTGGCATCGACCTCCGCAAACTGGACGGCGGCCCGAACATCCACGAGCCCGACGTGCCGTTCGAGAGGCACGACAAGCGCTGGCGCCTGGAACGGCTCCGTGAGTTGGAGGCCGGCGCCCGCATCTCACCTCACATCAAGCAGGTGGAAGGCACGCTCCTGGAGTGGGAGCAGGACGTGTGGGTGGCCAACAGCGAAGGCGCTTACGTGGAGGACCGCCGCGTGCGCACGCGCCTGGTGGGCCAGGCCATCGCCACCGACGGTGAAGAGACCCAGACGGGGCACGCGGGCCCCGGGCTCTCCATGGGCCTGGAACTGCTGGAGAGGTTCTCTCCGGCGGAGGTCGGCAGGCGGGCGGCCGAGATGGCGCTCACGAACCTGCGCGGCAAGCCCGCCCCGGCCGGCACCATGCCGGTGGTGCTGGGCAACGGCTTCGGCGGCGTCATCTTCCACGAGGCGCTCGGCCACCTGCTCGAGACGACCGGCGTGGCTCGCAACGCGTCCGCTCTCAGCGGCATGATCGGCCAGCAGATCGCCAGCCCGGTCGTGACTTACGTCGATGACGGCACCACCCCGCACGGTTGGGGCTCCTCGCGCTTCGACGACGAGGCAGCGCCCACAGAACGCACGGTGCTGATCAACAAGGGCGTGCTGGAGAGCTACATGGTGGACCGCTGGGGCGCGCTCAAGACGGGTTATCGCCCCACGGGTTCGGGCCGGCGGCAGGATTACACCTTCGCGCCCACGTCCCGCATGCGCAACACGTTCGTCACGGCCGGCGACACGCCCAAGGAGAAGCTGTTCGATGGCATCGAGCTCGGCCTGTACGCCAAGACGCTGGGTGGCGGCCAGGTGCGGCCCGGCTCCGGCGAGTACAACTTCGCCGTGCGGGAGGGTTACCTCATCCGCAACGGCGAGGTGGCCGAACCGGTGCGCGGCGCCATGCTGCTGGGCAAGGGTCCGGATTCCATCAAGAAGATCGTGGCCGTGTCCGACGACGAGGCCACCGAGCCGGGCATGTGCGGCTCCATCTCGGGCTCGCTGCCCGTGGAAGTGGGCCAACCGCACCTGCTGGTGAGCGACATCGTGGTCGGGGGCGAAGTATGACCCCGCGCCCAGGGCGCACGTGCGCCGCGCGCAAGGGAGGCCGGGCGTGAAAGTAACTGAAGCCAAGAGCTGGCTGCTGACCGAGGCAGCCAGGCGGGGCGTGGACCTGGAGGTGCTCGCCACCAACGAGAGCAACCTCACCATCCAGGCGCAGAACGGCGCCACCTCCGACGTGAGCATGTCGTCGAGCGGCGGCATCGGCCTGCGCGTCATCACCAGCGGGCGGGTGGGCTACGCCTTCACCGAGGAACTCACCGAGGACGCCCTCAAGTGGACGCTGGACGAGGCCATCGGCAACGCCGAACTGCAGGAGAGCGGCCAGGCCACGCTGCCAGCGGGCGGCACACTGGGCCGCCACGAGCTGGTAGACGAGGGGCTCTCCGGCTCCCTGCAGGAGAAGAAGGCCACCACCATCGAGCTTGAGCGCACCCTGACGGCCGACGCCCGCGTGCAGGCCGTGCAGTACGCCGGTTACTTAGAGCGCCGCTCGGAGGTGGAGATCGGCTCCACTCGAGGGGTGGACGGCGCCTACCGCGTGGGCCACGCCGGGCTCTTCTCGGCGCTGGTCATGCGCGAGGGCGAGAGCGTGAAGCAGGGCTACGAGCAGGACGCCAGGCGGGAGTACCACCAGCTGGACCCGGGCCGCACGGCGCAGGAGTCGCTACGCAAGGTCGGCCGGCACCTGGGCGCCAAGCCGCTCAAGACGGGCCGGCGGCGCGCCGTGTTCGAACCCGACGTGGTGAGCACGCTGCTCATGCTCTTCACCTACGCCGCCTCCGGCAAGACCCTGGCGGAGGGCCGCAGCCGGCTGGCCGGGAAGCTGGGCGAGAAGATCGCCTCCAGCCTCGTGACGATTGTGGACGACGCCACGCTGCCGGACGGGCTCGGCAGCCGCCCCTTCGACGCGGAGGGTAGCCCGGCCAAGCGCCTCACGCTCGTGGAAGACGGCGTGCTCCGCTCGTTCCTGCACAACTCCGATACGGCGGCGCGCACCGGTCAGGCCAACACGGGCCACGCTTCGCGCAGCTACAAGGGCACGCTGGACGTGGCCACGAGCAACCTGCTGCTCCTGCCCGGCTCCGGCGTGAGCCTGCAGGACGGGCTGCTCGTTACCGACCTCATGGGCGTGCATGCCGGCGCCAACCCCATCACGGGCGACGTGAGCGTGCAGGCCATGGGTCTCGAACTGGTGGGCGGGGAGCAGTCGCCGGTGGACGACTTCGCCATCTCGTTCAACCTCTTCAACCTGCTCGAGCGGGTGGAGGAGGTGGGCGACGACGCCGAGTGGATCAAGGGCTGGGTCGGCGTCTCGAAGGTGCCGAGCCTGGCCGTGGCCGACGTCAGCTTCGCCGGGGCCTAGCCGCTCTTGTCTTGTGCCGCGGGCCCCGTGCTCGCGGCCACCACTTCGCTCTCGCGCTCCATGGCCTCGAACCGTGGCAGGCGCCGCAGCGAGAGCAGCGTGAGCACACCCAGCACGACGCCGGCGCTGCCGAACCCGACCGCGTAGCTGGTCACGGCCACCAGGAAGCCGGCCAGCGCCGGAACGAACGTCTCCACCAGGTGACTGGCCGAGAGCCGCAACCCGAGCGCCATACCGCGCTGACGGGCGGGCACGTGCGTGGCCACCGCCACGATGCTCAGTGGGAAGCCGATGCCGGTTCCGAACCCCACCACCACGGCCAGTATCACGAAGGCGGTCACGGACTTGGCCAGGGAGAGCAGGCCGATGCCTATGGCCACCGCGGCCATGTTCCAGATGAGGGTGCGGCCCGTGCCGCCGAGCAGCCTCACCACTTGCGGCATGACGAGGCGGATGAGGACGGCGGTGAGTGAGCCTATGCTCACGAGCGTGCCGATGAGGGTGGCGGACATGCCGAGTTCCTCGAGCATGACGGGCAGGAACGCCTCCCGCACCGTGAGCGCCAGGAAGATGCCGGCGCTGGCGAACACCGCCATCTGGAAGCCCACGTTCGTAACGATGCCCTTGAAGGCCTTGCCGGAGCCCACCACGTCGGTGGAGGCGTCCACGCGCAGGCTGCCGACGCGGCGGTACAGGAGGTACGCGATGCCGGCGCCCGTGGCGAGGATGCCGAAGATGACGAGGAACGCCACGTCGAAGCCGTAGGCGTCCAGCACGGCCCCGAAGAGGACGGGACCGATCATGCGCCCGACCGCTATCCAGGTGGAGTACGTACCGTAGTTGGCCTGGTGGCTGCGTCCGTTGTCCACGGCGGCGGTCAAGGATTGAGCTGAGAGCGACACGAACAACACGAACGCGCCCAGGATGACGCGTGAGGCCACGAGCGCGGGCACGCCTGGAGCGAGGATGAGCACGCCCGGGGCGAGGCACATGCCGAGCATGCCTATGAGCAGCCAGCGGCCCGGTCCGCCGCGGTCCACCATGCGGCCGGCCTGCAGCGCCAGCAACACCGGGAAGATGCCGGGCAGCGCCACGAGGAAGCCGAGCCACTGTGGGCCAAGGCCGAGGCTAACGGCGTAGAGCGGCACCATCACCTGCATCATGCTCGAAGAGGTGGTCATGAGCGCCGAAGTCATACATTGGAGGAGGAAGGGTCGGATGCGCCTCACGTTGTACTCGCTAGGCTAACGCCTGGGCGGCCGTGTGAGTCTCGCGTGAGACTGGCAACAGTAGAGTGAACCGTTACGCACAGCAACCCGGTTGGGCATCGGCGGGGACCGAGAGAGGCATGCATGACGCAGCAGGAGACGCATAGGAACGCGGTGGCCGGCACAGCCGACTGGCAGCTGGCCGACGCCATCCTGCGTCTGCCCGCCGAGTCGCTCGTGTCCGGTCGGCCCGAGGAGTTCCTGGAGCGTGTGGCTCACTCCCTGGAAGAACTGCTCGCCGTGCGGGTGCAGATCAAGTGGGCAGACGTGGAAGTGGACCCACCCAAGCCTGCCGCGCCGCACGTGGTGCGCCTGAAGGTGAGGCAGCAGGACGTGCCTTACGCCACCGTGGACGTTCTGAGCACCACCCCCTTCGGCGCTCACGTCAGGTTCGCGCTCGAGCACCTGGCGGCGGTGCTCACCTTCCAGGTCGACGCGCTCACCATGCGCCGCATGCGGAGCGTTCTGCGGGAACTGCGGGCCGCCATGGCGTCCGCGCAGGATCAGGTCACCATCTCCCGCAGCGCGGTCGAGGTGGGCGTGCGGCACATGGGCGCCGAGGCCGGCATCCTGCTGCTCGACACGCGCGGGAAGCTGCGGCCGCTGTCCATGGTGGGCGCGTGGAGCGACGACCCGGCGGCGGTGGAGCAGGTTCAGAGGATCGGGCGCCTGGGGCTAGAGGTTCTGGGCCCGACGCCGCACGCCGACCGCTACATCACCGTTCCGATCGCTTCCAGCCAACCCGCTCGCCTGGTGCTGGTGCTCAGGTTCGCGCCCGGGCGGAAGACGCATAGCCTCGCCTTCCCGGTGCTGGCCGAGATGGCCAGCGTGGCGGCGCCGTTCCTGGACGCCCGGTGGCGCGACAACGTGTTCATGGAACTGCTGGAGCTCAACCGCGCTTCGGAGGAAACGAGCACGGCCGAGATGTACGGCCGCGTGCTCGGAACGGCGCTGAGGCTGGTGCCCGGCGCGGACAGCGGTACGCTCCTCACCCGCACCGATCCCAACGGACCCTTCGTCTACCAGGCCGCCGTAGGCTTCGACCTGGAGTCGCTGGCCAGGCAACCCATCTCCGAGGTGTCCGCCCGCACGTGGTACGGCCTCAGCGACGAGGGCTGGCATCTGGGTGTGCCGCGCATCCTGAGCCGGTCCGATACGGACATCCTGGGTCTGGGCGCCTCCACGGCGGTGGACATGGACACCGCCCACAAGCTTTACGACCAGATCAAGTCCACGCTGTGCCTGCCGGTCTTGCGAGACGGCAAGGTCATGGCGGTGCTGAACCTCGACAACCTCAGCGAGGCGGGCGAGTTCGGTCCGGACTCGGTGCAGTTGGCCATGCTGTTCGGTGCGCCGCTCGCCAGCCTGCTGCACAGGCAGAACACGCAGGACCTGCTGCGCCAGGCGGCGCTAACCGACGAGCTGACGGGGCTGGCCAACCGCCGGGCCTTCAACAACGCGCTGGCACGCGAGCTTAGGCGCGCCCAGCGCAGCGGGGTGGGACCGAGCGTGCTTCACATGGACCTGAAGTCGTTCAAGGCCATCAACGACGCCTTCGGTCACGCCGTCGGCGACAGGGTGCTGCTGGGGGTGGCGGAAGCCATCCGCGCCAACATCCGCAACATAGACGTGGCCGCTCGCTACGGCGGGGACGAGTTCATGGGCCTGCTGGTAGACACGCCGCAGGAGCACGCGCAGCAGGTGGCCGCCCGCATCCGTGAAGCGGTGGCGGAGATAGACGTGGGGCTTGGCCCCACCCGGATAGACATCGGGGTGGCCAGTTACGAGACGGACGGCGGCGTGGACGTGGAGCTCATCAAGCTGGCCGATCAGCGCATGTACGCCGCGAAGCAGCTCGAGCAGTAGCGCTGCTTCAGCCGCCGGCCGCCGGGCCTGGTCGGTCGCCTGTTGCGATCACGCCGTCAGCCGGCGTTGGGGCCTCATCGAGCTTCACCAGCACCACGCCGGCCAGGATGAGGGCGCCGCCGATGAGTTGCGCGGCGGTCGGCATCTCACCTAGCAGCAGCATGGCCCACACGATGGCGAGGAGCACCTCGGAGAGGCCCACGAACGAAGCCAGCTTGGAGCCGAGGCGCCTGCTGGCCTGGATGCCCGTGGCGTAAGAGAGCGCCGCCGCCACCAAGCCCAGGGCCGCCACGTCGAACCACCACGGCACCATGCGGCCGCCAAGCTCCACGGCCTGCGTGTTCCAGTGGAGCGGAGCCACGCCGGTGATGCCCGCCAGGGCCAGCACCACCGCGCCCACCAGCAGACCGGTGGACGCGAGGGTGAGGCCCGGCAGCCCGTCGGAGGTCTCGGCGGAGATGAGGAAGTAGGACGCCAGGCCCACGCCCGCCAGCAGCGCCCACATGGCGCCCACCGGGTCCACCTGACGCGCTCCGAACACGTCCAGCACGAGCACCAGCCCGACGATGGAGAGCGCGGCCCCGACGATGGTGAGGGGCTTGGGCCGCTCCCCGCGCTTCAGCCAGAGCCACGCCACCACCATGACTATGCCCAGGTACTCGATGAGCAGGGCCACGGCCACCGGCAACGTCTGGATGGCGAGGAAGAAGCCGAGCTGCACGACGGCAACCGAAACGAAGCCGAACATGAGGATGCGCTTCCAGCCGAGCCTGAGCGTGTGCCACTGACCGCGCAGCGCCATGAGCCCGAACGGCAGGAGAACGAGGGCGCCTATGCTCACGCGCCAGGTGACGGCGGCGTTGGCCGTCCAGCCGGCGCTGAGGAGACCCTTGGCCAGCGGGCCCGAGGCGCCGAAGGAGGCGGCGGCAACGAGGGCGAACAGCAGGCCCACGATGAACGTGCGGTTCATGGGCGGGGTCTTCATCTGGCCCCACCGGAGCGGCAGACGACCACGCCCGAGAGCGCCTCGTGCTTCTCGTACGCCCACGTGTCGACGACCTCGTTGCCGAGCATGAGGTAGATGACGTCGCCACTGTTGTTCCACACGCCCTGACCTGGGTTCGGAACCTTCAGCTCGCCGGCGGGCTGCATGCCGGCGGGGAGCCGGAACCTAGAGCCGGAGCCCTCGTCGTAGAGGTAGTAGCCGCGCGTGTCCATGGGTTCGGTCAGCATCACGGACACCCACTCTCCCACATCGTTGGGAGCGGTGGGGTTGAGGAGACCGCAGTGGAGGCGAATGGGTGGCGCGGCGCCGGCCGTTACCGCGTCGGCTTCCTCTTCGGCCACGGTCGTGTCGGCCCACGCCTCTTCGGGCGAACCCCAGATGCCCCGGTCCGCCGCCGCGGCGCGCCCGGCAGCAGCCGAGTACAGGTCGGCGTAAGTGACGTTGGGCTCGATGGCGAGCGTGCGCGCCCAGCCCGCTTCCAGCATGGCCAGGTTCACCTGGGTCAGGCGCATGCCGGCGTGCTCCCAGGCGCCGTCGGCGTCCGGCACGTACACGTAGGCGAGGAGCCTGCCGTAGATGTCCTCCAGACCCAGGTCGAGCTCCAGCCACACGAGCATGCCGGGGCCCATGAGCCTGGCCAGGTAGGCCGCGGCTTCACGTCCGCCTGGCTCTGCTGGACTCAGCTCCGGCGCGTTCACGCCGATGAGCCGCACGGTCCTGGGGCCGATGTTGGATTCCACCACCAGGGTGTCGCCGTCGACGACCCGCACGAGTTGCACGGGTCCGTAGAGCTGAGCCACGGGGGTGGCGGGTTGGGTGTTGTTCTGGGCCAGAGCCGGGGCCGCGGTCAGTAGTGCCGTGAGCACGACTACCGGACTGCCCCACCTCGCGCCGAACCTACGCAGTTCGGAACCGAGCGTTCGGACGGGCAACCACACCCTCCAGCCTACCCACGCCCCCCACACGTTCATCAGGCGCCGGCCAGCCCGCAGGCCTCCAGCACGGAGGTGAGTTCGAGCCGGATGGCGTCGTCCACTTGCGCGCCCGGGTGCCGCACGTGAGCGGTGGCTATGGCGCCGCGCCGGCGGTAGACCTCCTTGCGGATGGCCAGACCGATGCCGGGCTGGAACTCGTAGCGCAGCAGGGGGCAGGCGGCGTAGAACACGCGCTTGGCGGTGTCCACGTCGCCCGCGTACCAGGCCGCCACTATCTGCACGAGCAGCTCCGGGTACGAGAGGCCGGTCATGATGCCGTCCGCGCCACGCATCAGTTCCTCCAGAAGGAACGAGCCGCCCAGGCCACCCACGATGCCGATGTTGGATCCGAGGGCCCGGAGCCGGCTCACTTTGGGCAGGCTCGGGGTCTCCTCGAGCTTGATGACCACCACGCTGGGGAGTTGCTCGTGCATCTCGGCCACCAGCTCGGCGCCCAGGCTTATACCGGTAACGGCCGGGTAATCGTGCAAGATGAGCGGCGCCCCGAGCGCCTCGTGGTGCCGCTGGTAGAAGGTGCGGATGACGGCGTCGTTCTGCACCGGCGGCGGCGCCACCATGAGCCCGGCGGCACCTCCCGCCAGCATGCGCCGGCCGCGCGCCACCGCGAGTTCGGTTCCCGCCCCTCCCGCCCCGACGTAAACCGGCACGCGCCCGGCCGCCGCCGCGACCGTGGTGGCGATCACCGCGTCACGCTCGTCCTCCGTCAGCTTCTGCGCCTCGCCGAGCACACCCAGGACCACGAGGCCGTCCACCCCGAGGCCTATCAGGAAGTCCGTCAGCCGCTCGAGGCTAGGCAGGTCCAGCTCGCCCGCGTCCGTGAACGGGGTTGGCATTATGGTGTGAACGCCGCCGAAGCGGCCCGCCGGGCTCTTGGGGTACGTCATAGCGCCCAGTGTTCCACGGCAAGCAGGGAAGCCGTGAGCGATACTCGACCGAACCGGGCTAACCCGCACTGGCCGCCGCATAAGCGCTAACCAGCTGTCAGTAACCGACCGCCTGACCGTCCTTGCGGTGATCCGAGCCAGCCACGTAGCCGCCCTCCTCCAGGCGCACTATCAGCTGGGCGCCCCCGAACGGCACCGAATTGTCCGTCACCACCACGTCGTGCCCCAGGGCTCTCAGCGCCTCCGCGGTGCTTCCCCGCACGCGGCTCTCTAAGTTCAGGCGCAGCCCGGCGTCCACCCGCCACCTGGGGGCGTCGCTGGCGGCCTGCGGGTTCTGACCCCAGACTAACAGCCGTAGCGCCACCTGCAGGTGCCCCTGGGGCTGCATGTCGCCGCCCATCACGCCGTAGCTGGCCAGCGGCGCTCCGTTACGCATGAGGAACGCGGGGATGATCGTGTGGTAGGGGCGCTTGCCGCCGCCCACCTGGTTCGGGTGCCCGGGCGTGAGCACGAAGCCGTTGCCGCGGTTCTGCATGGCGATGCCCGTGCCGGGGATCACCACGCCGGAGCCGAAGCCCATGTAGTTGGACTGGATGAGCGACACCATGCGTCCCTCGGCGTCCGCTGCGGTGAGGTACACGGTGCCGCGCTCGCCCGGCAGCCCGTGCTTCGGGTCGCGCGCTTCGGTGGCGCTGATGAGCTTGGCGCGCTCCGCGAGGTAGTCGGCGCTCAGCATGTCGCTCACGCTCACGCGCATGCTGGCCGGGTCGGACACGAACCTGCGAGTGTCCGCGAAAGCCAGCTTCATGGCTTCGATCTGTAGGTGCGTCGCCTCGGGTCCGTCCGGGTCCATGCTGCTTAAGTCGAACTCCCGCAGCATGCCCAGCGCCATCAGGGCCGCTATGCCCTGGCCGTTGGGTGGGATCTCGTGCAGTTCCGCGTCGCCGAAGTTGGCGGAAATGGTGCCCACCCAGTCCACCGTGTGGCTGGCGAGGTCCTCTTCCGTGAGCAGTCCACCGTCGCGGGCGGCTTCGGCCGCCATGCGGGCGGCCAGATCACCGCGGTAGAACGCCTCGCCGGTGCTGTCCGCTATGGCCTGGAGGGTGTTGGCCTGATCGGATGAGCGGAACAGTTCGCCCACGCGAGGAGCGCGGCCGGCCGGCAGGAAGTGCCGGGCGAACTCCTGGCGTTCGCCGTGCAGACCAGCGGAGACCTCCCAGCCGCGCGCCGTGTGCGGCGTAACGTGAAAGCCCTCGCTGGCGTACCTGACGGCTGGTTCGAAGAGCTCCACGAACGGCAGGCGGCCGAAGCGGCGGGAGAGCTCCACCCAGCCGGCCACGGCGCCCGGCACGGTCACCGGGTCCCACCCGAACGTGGGCATCTCCTGCAGGCCGGCGAAGCGCTCGGGGGTGAGCGCCGCGGGTGCACGACCACTGGCGTTGAGGCCGTGCAGTTCGGAACCGTCCCACAGGATGGCGAAGAGGTCCGAGCCGATGCCGGTGCCAGTTGGCTCCACTACCGTTAGGCAGATGGCGGCGGCCAGCGCGGCGTCAACGGCGTTGCCACCGCGGCGCAGCATCTGCAGTCCCGCTTCTGCCGCCAGGGGTTGGGAAGCGGCCACCGCGTTGCGCCCGAACACGAGCGGGCGGCTGGAGGCGTACGGCATGGCTGGGTCCAAGTGGCTCATAGGGCGCTCCTAAGCGTGTACTGCACCGAGGTCCGGTTGTGCCCGAATCATAAGGGGGACGCGTCCGGCCGGGGTCCGCACCGGGCTCCGGCGAGCGCGCTTGCTATACTCCGGCCACCCACCCGGCAGACCAGGTGGGCGCTCCACGTCTCGTGAAGGGCAGCTGCTAAGTGCGCGTGAACCGCTGATAAACCAGACCGTTCCAAGGTTCTAGTTCTTCTCCAGTTCTGGAGGTCAGCGTGAGTCTGCGCTTGCAGGCCGTAACCAAGCGTTACGGCGGTAATACCGTCTTCGAGAACATAGATCTGGTGGTGGGCCACGGCGAGAAGATGGCCCTGATCGGCGCCAACGGCAGCGGCAAGAGCACGCTGCTGCGTCTCTTCGCCGGGTTGGAGCAACCCGACGGCGGCCAGGTGACCGGTTCCGGTTCGCTGCTGGCGCAGCACGCCGAGCCCGGTGCGGCTACCGCGCTCGAGTCGGTGGTTCCAGCCGAGCTGAGGGCGGCTCAGGCCGAACTCGCAGCGGCCCAAGCCAAGCTGGACGACCCAACCGAGGAGGTCCTGGCGAGCTTCGCGAACGCCGAGGAGCGCTTCAGGGCGGTGGGCGGCTACGACTTCGAAGCTCAGGCGCGGGCCACCCTGACGGGCTTGGGCCTGAACCCAGACCTGCCCGTCGCCAACCTATCGGGCGGGCAGCAGCGCCGAGCGTTGCTGGCGCGGCAGCTCCTCCAGCCCGCCGAGGTGCTGCTGCTCGACGAGCCCACCAACCACTTGGACACCGCGGGCCTGGAGTGGCTTGAAGAGTGGGTGCGTGGCAGCCCGGCCACCATCCTGCTCGTGTCGCACGACCGCGCGTTCCTTGACGCCACCGTGACGAGCGTGGCGGAACTGGAGCGCGGGCAGCTCAGAGTGTGGCCCGGCAACTTCACGCAGGCCATGGAGTTCAGGGCGCTAACCCAGGCCTCCCAGCAGCGTCAGCACGACGCCCAGGCGCGGCAGAAGAAGCAGCTGGAGCTCGAAGCCGCGCGCCTCGGCTCCCTGAGCCGCAGCGCCGGCAAGTTCAGCCACAAGCGCGCCGGCAACAAACCGCTCATCACGGCCAAGAACAAGGCGGAGAACGTGTCTCGCACGCTGGCGCGGCGTGCGCGGGCCCTCGAGAAGCGCTTGGAGCAGATGGAGGTGACGCCAGAGCCTTACGAGGACAACAGCCTGGCGGTCATTCCGCTGCCCGCGGTGGTGGCGGGTCCGGGTGAGGTGTTGCGCCTGGCCGGGCTGAGCATCGAACGCGGCGGGCGGAAGCTCGTGCAGGGCCTGGACCTGTTGCTGCGCCGGGGCGAGAAGCTGGCGCTCCTCGGCCCGAACGCCAGCGGCAAGAGCAGCCTCATCGCCACCGTGCTGGGCCAGCTTGACCCCGCAGCGGGCGAGGTGGTGCACGGCGCCGGTCTCACGCTCTTCCATGCCGGTCAACACGGCGAGGAACTGGCGGGGTTCGCCACGCTGGGAGAAGCCATCCAAGACGCTCAGTCCGCCATACGCAAGCAGGACCTGCACCACCTGCTGGCCCGGCTGGGTTTGCCGAACGAGCCTCGCTTCAGGGTGGCAGACCTGTCGGGCGGTCAGCGCACCAGGCTGGCGCTGGCGCGCCTCAGCGTCACGCGGGCGCAGCTGCTCGTGCTGGACGAACCCACCAACCATCTGGACGTCCGCATGGTGGAGGCGCTGGAACGGCTGCTGGTGAGGTACCCGGGAACCATACTCATGGCCTCGCACGACCGGCGCCTGGTGCAGGCGGTGGCCACCCGGACGCTGCGGTTACCGGTTCAGCCGTTGCGGTAGATGTAGCTGTAGGCGTTGATGGCCGGCACGCCGCCCAGGTGCGCGTACAGCACGCGCGCACCGTCCTCGAAGAACCCCTTGCGCACGAGGTCGATCATGCCCTGCATGGATTTGCCTTCGTACACGGGGTCCGTCATCATGCCTTCGGTGCGCGCCGCCAAGCGGATGGCGTCGTTGGTCTCGGCCGAGGGCACGCCGTAGGCGGGGTAGGCGTAATCCGTCTTCAGCACCACGTCTTCGGCGCTTATGTCCTGCCCCAGTTCGATGAGCTGAGCGGTGTTGCGCGCTATGCGGAGGATCTGTGCGTGGGTCTGCTCGGGGGTGCCGGAGGCGTCGATGCCGATGACCTTGCGGGCCCGGCCGTCCGCCGCGAAGCCCACCACCATGCCAGCCTGCGTGGAGCCCGTGACGCTGCACACCACCACGTAGTCGAATTCGAACCCGAGCTCGGCTTCCTGCTGCCGCACCTCGTCCGCGAAGTTCACGAAGCCGAGCCCGCCGAGGGGGTGGTCCGAGGCGCCTGCGGGGATGGCGTACGGCTTGCCGCCGCCCTCCTCCACGTCTCTCAGGGCGCGCTCCCAGCTCTCGCGGATGCCGATGTCGAAGCCTTCGTCCACCAGCTCCACGGTGGCGCCCATGACGCGCGACATGAGGATGTTGCCCACGCGGTCGTACACGGCGTCCTCGAACGGCACCCAGCTCTCCTGCACGAGCCGGCACTTGAGACCAAGCTTGGCGGCCACGGCCGCCACCTGGCGCGTGTGGTTGGACTGCACGCCGCCGATCGTCACGAGCGTGTCTGCGCCCTGAGCGAGCGCCTCCGGGACCAGGTACTCGAGCTTGCGCACCTTGTTGCCGCCGAAGGCCAGACCGGAGTTGCAGTCCTCGCGCTTGGCGAACAGCTTGACCTTGCCGCCCAATGCTCCAGACAGGCGCGGTAGTTCCTCTATCGGGGTCGGCCCGAACGTAAGCGGGTAGCGGTCGAACTTCTCGGTGAGCTTGCGGTGGGTGGTCATCTGAGCTCCTTTCGCGCGCCGGGCGCGCTTTCGCCTTCGGTCGTCATGAACTTCTGCGATTCCTTCGAGGCGCTGTCCAGGTGCCTCGTGAGCACGCGCCTGGCCGCCGCGAGGTCCCTGGCGCGGTAGGCGTCGAGTAACTCCCTGTGTTCCGCTTGAGAGGCTCGCTGATGGGCCGGCTCCCTCAGGTAGATGAGCAGGTAGCGGGCCACGCTGTGATGCAGCGTTTCCAGCGTGCGCTGCAGCAGCCCCATGCGCGCGGGCCGGTACAGGGCGGCGTGGAACTCCCAGTTGAGCCTCGGCCACTCCGCAGGGTGCGTCACCCTGTCCAGATCGAGGAGCGCGCCTTCGGCCCGGAGCAGGTCCGCCTCCCCCGCTTGCGGCAGTGCGTTCTCGAGCGCCAGCAGTTCCAGCGCCTTGCGCATGGCGTAGACCTCCGCCACTTCCGCGACGGAGGCGCCAACCACCACGGAACCCCTGTTGTGATAGGTGGCCACCAGCCCTTCGCTCCTGAGCAGTTGCAGCGCTTCCCGCACGGGGATCTTGCTAACGCCGAACCGTTGGGCCAGCGCGTCCTGCCGCAAGGCCTCACCGTCCGCGTACTTGCCGGCGGCGATCTCCTCCCGGAGCTGGTCCGCTATCAGGTCGGGAGTCGTCTTCGGGGCCACGGTCGGCATCGTCACATCGTATACGATTATACGATGGGTGACTAGCCTGCCGCTTCTCCGAGCACCCGCAGAACGGTGGGTCGGCCAGGAGAGCCGGCTGTCTACTGGTTCCTGAAGTCCACCAACACGTCCGCCACATCCCGCTTGCGGTGAGGCCTCGGAAGGTCCTCGGCCAAGCCGTAGAAGAGGAACGCCACCAGGCGCGTGTTGGCGGGCGGACTCGCCTGGCCGAGCAGGGGCCAGAACCCCTCGTGTTCGTACACGCCGGCAGTAGACCACTTCGTGGCGACGCCCCTCGACCACAGGTGCAGGCAGAAGTTCTGCACGGCGGCCGCGGTGGCCGCGTAGTCCTCCCACCTCGTCACCTCGTCAGCGTCCTCCGCACTGGTGCAGGTCACTATCACCACCCCGGGCACCTCCGCCCACTCGCGCCGCTTGGCCTCCACCCTCTCGGGCTTGGATCCCGTGCGCTCGAGCTGCTCGGACCAGAGAGTGGCCAACTGCCGCTTGCGTTCATCGTCCAGGCGGTAGAAGCGCCACGGCTCCGTGCGCCGGTGGTTGGGTGCCCAGCGGGCGGACTCGACCGCGGCCACCACCTCCGCGTGGTCGAGCTCCGGGCCGCCTTTCAGCAGGGCCTGCCCCACCGAGCGGCGTGTGCGGATCACCTCGACGGTGGAGGAAGCGGTGCCCATATCGGAAGTAGCCAACGTCATGAAGTTCATCCCAGGGTTCACGCCGAGGATGATACCCGCACGCCCCCAGCGCCGCGGCCCCGCCTTGCCCTGCGCGAACGCACGCGGCACACTATGCTGTTAGCAGCAACGATAAGGGGAGGCAGTATGAAGCTTCGGATCTTTCTAATCCTAGGTGCGGTTGCCCTACTCACCGCATGCGGCAACGTGGGCAACCCACGCGCCGATATGTGCAGCGAGCCTACCGACCAGCCGATAGTAGACATGGGGCTGGCGTCCTCCATCCGCAGCACCCTAGGCGTGAGCAGCGGACCTACCTGCGCAGACCTGGAGAACCTCACGTCTCTCGACGCACGCGGCCGCAACATCGCCACGCTCACGGGCCTCGAGTTCGCTACCAACCTCGAGAACGTGCAGCTGAACGACAACCGCATCGTGTCCGTCACGCCACTCGCAGGCATGGAGAACCTCACGCACCTGTGGCTGGCCGGCAACCAGTTGCGCGACGCCAGCCCGCTTTCGGGCCTGACGGGGCTGCGCGGCCTATCGCTCTCCAACAACCACGTCACCGACATCTCGTTCGTGGCCAACATGAACGACCTCGAGGCGCTGATAGTGGCGAACATCCCGATCGGCAACGCCTCGGTCCTGGCCAACAAGCCGAACCTGGAGCTGCTCGACGCGAGGGGCACGGGCCTCACGACCCTGGCACCGCTGGCCTCCTCCACCCTGCTGCGCGATCTGGACGTTGGCGAGAACCAGCTGACCGACGCCGCGGTGGTGGGCACGCTCCCGGATCTGCAGAGGTTCATGGCGGGCGGCAACGCCATAAGCGACGTGTCGTTCCTCGAGGGCATGAGCGCGCTGCGGGTGCTGGAGCTCTACTCGAACCCAATCGCAGACATCGCGCCCGTCGGTACGCTCACCTCGCTCACCCGGTTGGACGTGAGTGGCCTTGGGCTCAGCAACCTCGCCTTCCTGAGCGGCTTCGACGACCTGGAGAGGCTGTGGGCGTGGGGTAACGACATCGCGGACGTGAACGTGCTGGCCGACCTCACGAGCCTCTCGCACACGCTGGTGCTGCAGGCGAACTACATAGCCGACCTGACGCCGCTGGTTGACAACGCCGCCATCGGCGACGGCACGGTCGTGGACGTTCAGTGGAACTGCCTGGACCTCACCGCCGGGTCGCCGGCCATGGTGGACGTGGACGCGCTCGTAGCGCGCGGCGCCCTGGTGGCTTTCGAAGCGCAGAAGGAGAACGGCTGCAGCTGAGGGCAGCGACCAACTAGGGAAGCGGCGACCGCGATCAACGTCCGGTCGCCGCTTCTTCGTTCCGGCGTGCTCTCTTCCGGAACCGCGCCCCGGAAGGGCTAGGGCATCTCCTGCCGAACCACCCGTGGGAACTCGAAAGTCGCCTCGAACCTCAGCATGTCGGCCGGGTTGTGCTCCCCGCTGTAGTCGTGCTGTCGGCTCACGTAGCCGACGATGGTGCCAGAAACGCTCCAGGTATCGGCGTCCACCACGACCACCGGATCCAGGGTCAACCCGCCTTCCGTGAGCAGGTACCAGTTCGTTTCGCTGGGGCCGGTCGGGTAGTAGACCACGCGCTGGTCCTCGGGCCTGGTCGGTTGCAGGGTCTCCGCGTCGACCAGGATGTTCAGCTCTATGACGCCGTACTCTTCTTCCTCCGACTCGATGTCGTAAGCCAGCACCGTCACGTGGAAGTAGGCGGGCATGAGCACCACGTCGCCGCTCTTCATCTCCGCCACGTACGCGAACGTGGCCCCAGGCACGTACGTGATCCCGTCTTCATCCTGGATACGGACGTCGTACGCATGCTTCGTCTGCTGCACGCCGTCCACCGTGGCCACCACAGAGCCCGCCTCCAGCCATTCGTCTTCCTGCGCGGCTGCGAACGCGCCTAGCATCAGGTAGGTAACCATCAGGCAACTGGATAGGAAGCTGAATGCGCGAGTGAGCATGGCACCGTCCTTGGGGAGGTCCTCGATGTCGACGCCGGTCTGGGCCTGGGCGGCGGCGTCGGTTCCGGACTCGCTTCAAGACTATGGCCGCCCCGCCGCCGCCCGTGTAGTGGTTCGTACTCGCGCGGTGAAGCCGCGCGTCCGGCAGCCCGGCAGCACACGCGCGGACGCTTGGCGGTGGGTCAGGCGGAGCGGTCTTGCACCGGGCAGCCGCCCAGCCGGGCGCATGACGCGCCGGGCGGTTGTACGATTACGAACGACGCTCATGCACCTGAACGACGCCAAAAGAACACCGCTCTGGTGGGACGATCTTGATCTGGGCACCAGACGAGACCCGCTGCCTGGCGACACCACCGTGGACGTGGCCATCATCGGTGGCGGCTTCACCGGCTTGTGGACCGCCTACTACCTGGCCGGCCTGGAACCCACGCTCAACATCGTGGTGCTGGAGCGCCAGTACGTCGGGTACGGCGCGTCGGGCCGCAACGGCGGCTGGTGCCACGCCGCCTACCCGCTGGGCCTCACAATGCTGGTGAAGGACTTCGGCCGCGAGCGGGGCGTGGAGTTCGAGCGTGCCCTGAACGGCGCCGTGGCCGAGGTCGGGCGCGTGACCGCGGCGGAGAGCATCGAGTGCCATTACCAGAAGGGTGGCCGCATCCTGGTTGCGCGCAGCGAACTGCACCTGGCGCGCGCCAAGGAGGAAGCCGAGGAGTACCGCTCGTTCGGTTTCTCGGAGGACGACATGCGCTTCGTGGACGCGAGCGAGGCGTCCGCCATGCTCGGCGCCGACGGGGTGTTGGGCGGCACGTACTCGCCGCACGCAGCGTCGCTGCAGCCGGCCGCCCTGGCGCGTGGCCTGGCCGCAGCGTGCGAGCGGCGCGGGGTGCGCGTTCACGAGGGCACCACCGTACTGTCGTACGCCCCCGGTTCGGTGACCACCGACCGCGGCGTGGTGAAAGCCAGGTACGTGGTGCGCGCCACCGAGGCCTACACGCCGCAGTTCGGCGTGGCGCGCCGCAAGATCGCCCCCCTGTATTCGCACATGATCGCCACGGAGCCGTTACCCGAGAGCGTGTGGGCGGAACTCGGTCTGCAGAACAGGCCCACGTTCGCCGATTACTCGCCCTCGCTCATCTACGGCCAGCGTACGCACGACGGACGCCTGGCGTTCGGCGGGCGCGGCGCTCCGTACCACTGGCGTTCCGGAGTGGCGGACGAGTTCGACGTGAACGACGCCGTGCACGTGGACCTGGTGCGGGTGCTGAAGGACTTCTTCCCTGCCCTGGACGGCTTCGGCATCACGCACCGCTGGGGCGGACCGCTCGGCGTGTCGCGCGACTGGCGGCCGTCCGTGAGCTTCTCGCACAAGACCGGCGTCGGCTTCGCGGGCGGCTACGTGGGCGAAGGGGTGGCCGCCTCCAACCTGGCTGGCCGCACCCTCGCGGACCTCATGTTGCAGCGGGGCACGGAACTCAGCTCGCTGGCGTGGGTGAACCATGCATGGCGCGATTGGGAGCCCGAACCGCTGCGCTACGTGGGCATCAACGCGGGCCTCTGGCTGGCCAAATCGGCCGACCGCGAGGAGCAGCGCACCGGCAAGAGCAGCTGGCTGGGCGACGTGGGCGACTGGCTCAGAGGCAAGCGCGGCTAGCTCGCAACCTCGCCTGCGGGCGGTGGCCAGTTCGTGAACACCGCCCCATACTCGGCGAACCGCTTCTCCATCACGGCCAAGGCTTCGGGGTTGCTGTCCATGAGGATGGCGTTGCGCCCCAGCTCCGCCGCCGCCTCACCCGTGGTGCCGCTGCCGGCGAAGAAATCCAGCACCGTGTCGCCCGGGTTGGAGTGCACCGCCACGATGCGCCGCAACACGCCCAGGGGCTTCTGCGTCGGGTAACCGGTGCGCTCCCTGCTGTTGGTGGGCACGATGGTGTGCCACCACACGTCCGTGGGCGTCTTGCCCCGCCGCGCCTTCTCAGGGGTGACCAGGCCGGGCGCCATGTACGGTATGCGGTCCATGTCCTCGTACCTGAACGTGTAGCGCTCCGGGTGCTTGGCGTACCAGAGGATGTTGTCGTGCTTGGCGGGCCAACGGTTCTTCGGCCGGCCGCCGTAGTCGTACGCCCAGATGATCTCGTTCTTGAAGCTCGCCCGCCCGAACACCTCGTCGCACAGCACCTTGGCGTAATGAACCTCGCGAGAATCCAGGTGGAGGAAGAACGAGCCGTCGGGCGTCAGCACCCGGTGCACCTCCCGCAGCCTCGGAGCCAGGAAGCCCAGGAACTCGTCGAACGTGTCGCCGTACGACATGGTGCTTACCGCCTCCGGTCTGTAGCTGCGGCCGCCGAAGCCCACGTGCGAACCCTCGTCGCCCCGTCGCATGCGGGTGCGCGTGCGGGTCTGGGTGCGGCCCGTGTTGAAGGGCGGGTCGATGTAAACCAGCTGAACCGAGGCGTCGGGCACCTCGGCCAGCAGTTCCAGGTTGTCGCCGAAACGTACGTCCAGCAAGCGCACTCTCCTGAGGCCAGTATGCGCCAGGGCGCAAGCCGGGAGCCAGCCGAGTCTCGCCGGCTCGCTACTGCTCAGGCTTCCCCATCCTCACGCGCCAGCCTGGACGGCCACCAGATGGCGGGCCCGATGTCGTACATGAGGGCGGGCACCAGCAGCGTGCGGACCACGAACGTGTCGAGCAGCACCCCGAACGCCACGATGAAGGCAATCTGCACCAGGAACAGGATGGGGATGACGCTCAGGGCCGCGAACGTGGCGGCCAGCACGATGCCGGCCGAAGTGATGACCCCGCCGGTTATGGCCAGGCCGCGCAGCATGCCCGGCCGCGTGCCGTGCGCCAGCGCCTCCTCGCGCACGCGGGTCATGAGGAAGATGTTGTAGTCGATGCCGAGCGCCACCAGGAACACGAAGCCGTAGAGCGGCACGGCGGCTTCGGCGCCGGGGAACTTGAACAGACCGTTGAACACGAGCGCCGCCACGCCGAGGGCCGTGCCGTAGGACAGCAGCGTGGACGCCACCAGCAGCACGGGCGCCAGCACGGACCTCAGGAGCAGCATGAGGATCACCACGATCACTACCAGCACCACGGGGATGATCAGGTTGCGGTCCCTTATGGAGGCGTCGTTCGTGTCGATGGCGGTAGCAGTTACGCCGCCCACCAGCGCAGCGGGCGCCATCTCTCCCAGCAGGGTGCGCACCTCGCGCACGGTGGCCGCGGCCGCGTTGGAATCCGCCGCGTCCGTGAGGGTGGCCTGCAGGAGAACGTCGCCCCGCACCACCGTGGGCTTCGGCGCGGGCAGGAATCCCAAGCCGCGGATGCCGCTCTCGGTCACCGTGGCCGTGCCGCTGACGCTGCCCGCCGCCACCACGGTCACGCCCGCCACGTGAGGTTGCGCCAGGAGCAGGTTGGCGACCTCCTGCAGCTTCTCCGCTTCCACCACTACCAGCGCGGGGCTGCCGGAGCCGCCCGGGAAGTGCTTGCCCAGAGCCTGCTGCCCGTCGCGCGCTTCCGAGGTGCCGAGCAGGAGCTCGGACTGGGGCACGCCCTCCGCCTTCAGTTGGGTGACGCCCACCGCTCCCAGCACCAGAACGACCGTGGTGACGAGCCAGATGAGCCGCGGGTGCCTCGGTATCTGCCGCGCCACCCATACCCACGGCCCACGGGTGGGCATGCCGTTGGCGGCGGCCACCACTTCGGGCTCGTAGTGCGGGCGGTGCGGCCAGAAGGCCGTGCGGCCGAAGAGGTAGAGCACTGCCGGCAGCAGCGTGAGCGCTGCCAGCATGGCGAACACGATGCCGATGGTGGCCACGGGGCCCAAGGTGCTGTTGGATTTCAGGTCGCTGAGGAGCAGGCAGAGGAGCCCCGCGATGACGGTGCTGCCCGAGGCCAGGATCGGCTCGAACGAGCCGCGCAGGGCGCTCAGGGTGGCAGCCCCCTTGCTGTGCTCCACGCGTAGCGCCTCGCGGTAGCGGGCCACGTACAGCAGCGAGTAGTCCGTGGCCGCGCCGATGACGAGGATGAACAGGATGCCCTGCGTCTGGCCGCTGAGCAGGAGCACCTCGGCCTTGGCCAGCCACCACACGGTTAGCAGCGCCACGCTCAGGGCCGACAGGCTGGTGAAGAGCACCGCAACCGGCAGCAGCAGGGAGCGGTACACGAGGATGAGGATCACGAGTACCGCCAGCAGCGTTACCACCAGGAGCAGGCCGTCGATACCCGCGAAGCCCGCGCCGAGGTCTGCTATGAACCCGGCCGGCCCGGTCACGTAGGCCGTGACCCCTGCCGGCAAGGTCTCGGCCAGCGACTCTCGTATCGCCTTCACCACGGTGCTGCGCGGCCCCTCACCGGTGATGAGGGCGAACGCCTGGGCGGCGCGCCCGTCGGCGGAGGGGATGGCGGGCGACATGGCGGGGCCTATGCCAGGCACACGCGCTACGGCCGCGAGGCTGGAGGCGATCTGCGTGCGCTGCTCGGAAGTAAGCGCTTCCGCGCTCTCGAAGACGATGATGGCCGGGATGTCGTTCGTGCCGGCGAACTCGCCGAGCAGGGCCTGCACCTTGGTGGCGTCGGACGATTCGGGCAGGTAGGCGGACTGCTCGTTCTTGGCCACCTCGCTCACGCGCCCGAAGTACGGTCCGGCCACGCCGGTGCCAACCAGCCACACCAGAATCAGGGCCGTCGGCAGCAGCGCCCGCAGCCACGAGCCCGCGCCGCTCCGCCCCGTTCCTGTCGTCAGTGCTTCCCGGTCTCTCAAGGGCTCCTTAGCCACTACTGAACCTCCGACCTATCCACGCCCAGCTATTTGCTAGCTGAGCTAGCAAGCAACCTAGCATGTAGCCTGTTTGGTGTAAAGTATGGGCATGTCCGAGCATGGTTCGGCTCCCGACCCGGTAGCTGCCGGCCTGTACGACGTTACCGCCTCCGATCCACACGAGCGGTTGATCGGCCACAGCGCCATGTCCAAGGAAGACGTGGGTCAGATAGGGCAACTCATGAGCGCGCTGGCGCGCTTGCGGGAGGCCGAGCGTACACTCACCGAGGCCTCGCTCGAGTACATGAAGCTGAACGAGAACGACATGCGCGCGCTGCGCTACCTGATCGCCGCCAAGAACCGCGGCGTGCTGGCCACGCCCGGGGCCATCGCCGCCCACCTGCGGATATCCACGGCCTCCACCACCAAACTGCTCGACCGCCTGGAGCAGGGTGGGCACATCACTCGCCAGCCGCACCCAACGGACCGCCGCGCTTTGGCGATAGCCATCACCCCCACCACGTACGACGCCGCGCTCAACACCGTGGGGCGCCAGCAGGCGAAGCGCTTCCACGCCGCCGCGCGCCTCACTCCCGCCGAGCGCGACGCGGTGATCCGCTTCCTCGACGACATGGCCACGGGGTTGGTGGCCGGCGTCGACGACTGGCCCAAGGAGTAGCGGCAGCGCCTGCCAAACCGAGTAATAACGCCGTAAGGCACGCAAGTGCATAGTTTGGGTAGGGAAAAGCCACCCCTCCCTAGCGGGGGCAGTAGAGCGAACGGGAACCCTCCCAGGTACGTGGGCGCCAGCCAGGCGCCCACGCTTCCGTTCCCGCAGCGAGGCCGCGAGGCGTGGACTGATCTCACCGTGCCAGCCTCCAGGCCAGGTAGCCGCCCAAAAAGAGCGGTTCAGACAGCCAAGGATCTGGACAGCATCGGCACCTGAGGCAGGACAGAAACGGCTTCAACCGCACGGATCAGGCTGGTACGCTTGCCAGTATCAAGCTTGTGCAGGTCACCATCCTCGAAGAACGTGAGCGCCTTCAACGCCTCACTCGGCTGGAAGGCGGCGCCGAACAGGGTTAGCGCGGCACCTAGGCCACTGGCAAGATCCGCGCCGGCGTTCAGCATGGCGATCACGTCCAGGTAATCCTTGGACTCTGCACGCTGGAGCAGGACCTTGAGCTTGGTAGCCATCAAGTCTTCGAGCGAGGCCACCTGCATCACCCGATCTTCGGTTAGCTGCGGAAGCCCTACCCTCCCGAAGCCGATGTTCCCGAAGAACGAGAGTTGGACGGGCGCACCCGCCGCGGTCCCGGTTGCAATCTCTACACTGTAGGTATCTTCACGCTGCCGGGTTACGCGCCCTCCTCCGAGGAGGTCCAGCGCCCAAGCCAACTCTTGCGGCCGCAACGGTCCATCCGTGAACAGATCGAAATCCACCGAGACCCTGTGTCCAAGCCGAAGAGCTATAGCCGTTCCACCGTAGAGCACGAAACCGAGATCCCGTGCCCGTGTCAGCCTCGGCCAGACCTCGCGCTGCGGCTCCGGCAACGTGTGGAGCATCGGCTGCAGACGCAGCGTCACCCGAACCGCCTGACTGGGCTAGGTGGCACGCGCCCGGGTTCAGCCAGCCCCAATTTGTAGTGCCAGTAGTGCCATGACCGGTCATCGAACCAACCGGCCTCCGCGCTTCCTATGACCTCACGTAACTGCCGCTCGCCGAACTGCTCCAGGACCAATAGGACGTCCTGGTAGTCTCCCCTGCTCATCACCTGCGCTAGTACGCGCTTCGGTCGCTCAGTGGCCACCTCCGGCTCAAGCCACCAAACATAGCGTCTAGCCATCTCGAGCAGTAGCTGTTGCTGGGAGGCGGGTGAACCGCGCGCCGCGTGTTCCACAAGTCAATGGTACCACTGTACACCTGCACAAAACGTACTTTAGCCCGGTATCAGCGGCCTCTTCCGCACACGGGCGCCACCAGAGGCAGCCCCGCAACTGGGCCTGAAGCCGTTGCGTAGGTCAAGATACTCGGGTGACCCGCGCCCTGTTCCTCTACCTCGCGTCTCACGCCCTCTCGCTGCTGGGCAACGCGGTCATCTCGGTGGTGCTCCCGCTTCTCATCCTCGACATAACGGGCAGCCCGGCCGCAGCCGGCACCCTGGCGCTGGCCACCATGATCCCGTCCGCACTGGCGGGGCTGTTCGGCGGCGTGCTGGTAGACCGCTTCAACCGGCGCAACATCTCGCTGATCGCCGACCTCATCTCCGCGGCCTCCGTCGTTGCCCTGCCGCTCGTGGACGCCGCGTTCGGCCTCAACCTCGGCTGGTTCGTGCTGCTGGGCATCGTGGGCGCCGTCGGCGACCTCCCGGGCAGAACGGCGCGGGAGGCCCTGCTGCCCGCGCTGCTGCGCCGCTCCAACATGCCGAACGACAAGATGGTCGGCATCCGCGAGGCCATATCGGGCGTGGTCGTGTTCCTGGGTCCCGCCGCGGCCGGCACGCTGATGCTGCTGCTACCGGGCGCCACGGTGCTGTACGTCACCGCGGCCACGTCGTTCCTCGCGGCCCTCCTCACGCTGGGCATCCCGTCCGCGGCCGGGCTCGACGCCGCCACGGAGGACAGGCCGCCGCTCACCGCCAGGACCGTGTGGCTGGAGACCCTGGAGGGCTTCTCGCGCACGCTCCTTCAGGACCGCTTCATCCGCTCCATGACCGCCACGTGGCTCATCTTCGGGGCAGTCTGGGGCACCCTGCAACTGCTCTTCCTCCCCGTTCACTTCACCAACGCGAACATGCAGGAGTCGCTCGGCTTCGTGCTGGCCTCCGTGGCGCTGGGCAGCATCATCGGCAGCGTGGTTTACGCCGCGCTGGCCAGACCAGGTTCGCGCAGGCACTGGCTCGTGTACACCAGCGTGGCGCTCTGGGCCGGCTTCCTCATCGTTCTGCTCCTGCCCAACCTATGGCTGATGCTCGCGGCAGCGTTCGTGGCGGGGCTGGCGTCGGGCCCCATCAACTCGGTGATAGGCGTGCTCCTCATCGAGCGCATCCCGGAGGAGTTCCGTGGGCGCGTCATGTCCTCCCAGAACGCCCTCATGTCGGTGGTGCCCGCACTGTTCGCTTTCGGAGCCGGACTGGCGGTGGAGTGGGGCACGCTGCGGGGCACGGCAATCGCGTTCGCCGTGTTCTGGACGCTGGGCGTGGCCTGGTGGCTGGTGGAGAAGTCGTTCTACGATCTGGAGCCCCTAGAGGAGGTGGTGGGTAGCTGGGTCGGCGAGTTCCCGGACCTACCTGATCCCCCGCCCGAGGCCAGCGGCCCGCTCCTATGATCCTTCTGCTTGACACCAACATCTGCAGCGAGATCCTCAGAGGTAACGAGGCGGTGGCCG
>CAZVTS010000008.1:0-16094 GCA_964630175.1 uncultured bacterium | reverse complement strand
GTACGGCCAGGTTCGCGCAACACTCCAAGGCACGGGCCAGATGATAGGCAGCAACGACCTGATGATCGCCGCCACAGCCATCAGCGCTGGCGCCACGCTGGTTACCAACGACGTGCGTGAGTTCTCTGGAGTGCCAGACCTTCAGGTCGTCAGTTGGCCACCGAGCTGAACTAGCCCACCAGCGGCTATTTGCTCTGCGACAGCGCGAACCCGCGCATGAACTGCTCCTGCAGCAGCATGAACACGATGAGCGGCGGCAGGATGGTGAGCAGCGCACCGGCCATGACGTAACCCCACTGCACGCCCTCGCCCGTGCCGATGATGAGGTTGAGGCCCACCTGCACCACCTGCATCTCCTCGCGCCGGATGATCACTCTGGGCCACAGGTACTGGTCCCACACGTAGACGAACTGGATGACGGCCAGGGCGCCGATGGTGTTGACGCTCATGGGCACCAGGATGCGCCAGAGGAAGCGCAGCGGGCCGGCGCCGTCCATCTTGGCGGCGTCCGCCAGTTCGCGCGGCACGGACAGGAAGTGCTGCCGGAAGAGGAACACGCCCGTGGCGGAGGCCAGGAACGGGATGGTGAGCGCCAGGTAGGTGTTGCTCCAGCCCAGGCCGTGAGGCAGCGGCTGCAAGAACACCTTGGCGGGGTTGCGCAGCCACTCCCAGAACACCACCCACGAGGCGGGCGGGCGCTGGGCTATGAGGTCGAAGAGCGGCACGATGAGCACCTCGGTGGGCATCATGAGGGTCAGCAATATGAGCCCGAACACGATGCTCTTGCCGCGGAACCGGAAGTAAACCAGCGCCATGCCGGCCATGAGCGCCGTGAGGGTCTTGCCCAGCGTGACCACGAACGCCACGAACAGCGAGTTGCGGATGAACATGCCGAGGCGCGCCTTCGTCCAGGCCGCCTCGATGTTGTTGAGCAGCTCCTTGCCGGGCACCATGCTGGGGCTCATCACGGCGGTGTTGTGCTGAGTGGCCTTGATGAAGGCGAACAGCACGGGCACCATGACCACGAAGCAGGCCAGTACCAGAAGCACGTGCGTTAGCCACCTACCGCGCCGCATGCTCAGCTGCCCCCGTAGTACACGCGGTTACCGCCGAAGCGGAACTGCAGCACGGCGATGATGACCACCAGTATGAGCAGCACCACGCTCTCGGCCGCGGCGAAGCCAAGGTTGGCGGCGCCGCCGAAGCCGTCCTGATAGATCTTGTAGATGAACGTGGTGGTGACCCCCGCATGGTCGAACGGTGGAGCGCCCACGGGCCCGCCGGCGGTGAGGATGTCGATGAGGCCGAACGTGTCGAAGAAGGCGTATACGAGGTTGGTGAAGAAGAGGAAGAACGTCATGGGAGAGAGCATGGGGAACGTGATGGCGAAGAAGCGCTGCCAGGCGGTGGCGCCGTCGATCTCGGCCGCCTCCGACAGCTCCGCGGGCACGTTCTGCAGCGCCGCCAGGTAGAAGACGATGTTGTAACCGAGGTTCTTCCAGATGGCCGCCGCGCTGAGCAGCATGAAGGCCAGCGCCGGCGTGTCGAGCCAGCGCGGCTTGATGCCGAACCAGGCGTTGAGAAGCTGGTTCACCACGCCCACTTCGGGGTTGAACATGAACAGGAAGATAGTGCCCGCCACGGCAGGCGAAAGGGCGAACGGCCAGATGAGCAGCAACCGGTAGATACGTGCGCCGCGCACGGGCTGGTTGGCCAGCGTGGCCAGCGCCAGGCTGAAGGCCAGCCCGAACAGCACCACCACGCCGCTGAACAGCATGGTCTGCAGCAGCACCTGGCGGAAGCCGGGAGCCAGGACGCCCGTGAAGATGTTCTTGAAGTTCTCGAGGCCTATGAACCGCTGGGTGCCGAGGAACAGGTTGCTGCGGTAGAGGCTCAGAACGAACGACTGGATGACCGGGAAGTAGAGGAACACCAGCAGGATGACCAGCGTCGGCACGAGCAGCAGCCAGGGCAGCGCTCGGCTCTTGAAGACTGGGCTGGCTCTCATGCGGCGTGCTCCTCCAGGGTGGCGGGGCCGCCGCCTTGGATCGGCAGCGGCCCCGAACTATACGATTGTTGCTTACAGCTTATCTGTTCAGAAGTTGGCGTTGTATTCGGCCAGGGCGGCGTCGGCGAGGCGCTTGGCTTCGGCCAGAGCGGAGTCTACGCTCGCGCCCGCGAACACCTTCTGCAGCGCTTCTTCGACGATGGTGCGGGTGGCCTGGAAGGTACCCATGAGCGCGCCGGCGGTGGCGGAGCTGGGGATTGTGTTCAGGAGTTGATCGAACGCGGTGCTGGCGTTCGGGAACTCGGTGAACCAGCCCTCGGCTTCGAGGAGGTCGACGCTGCTGTTGCGCACGGGGTAGTAGCCGGTGGCCTTATGCCACGAGACCATGTTCTCGGGGTTGGTCATGTAGAGCACGAAGTCGCGCGCCACGTTCAGCTCTTCCTGGGGGTGGTCGGCCACGAGCCACACGCTGGCGCCGCCGATGACCACGCCGTTGCGGATGGTGCCGTCCACGATGGGGAGCTCACCGGTGATCATCTCGAAGGAGGTGCCCACGGCGTTGGTGATGTTCACCAGGTCGGCGGTGGAGGTGATGTGGAACATGACGTTGCCGTTGGTGAAGATGGCGTCGGAGCCGTCCCAGTCCTCGAGGCGACCGGTGTAGGTGTACCAGCCGTTGTCGTTGAGGGTCTTGAACCAGTTGAAGATGTTCTTCACGGCGTCGGAGGTGAGGAGCACTTCGGTGGCGCGACCGGCGCGACCGTTGTCGTTGTTCACGAGCGGCTCGCCCTGCTGGGCGACCCACTGCTCGATGAACCAGCCGTTGAGGCTGACGCCGAAGCACTTCACGTCGGCCGTGAGCACACCGGCGGCTTCAGCAGCTTCGCAGGCGGCGGTGATGCCGTCGAAGGTGCGGGGCACGGATTCCACCCCGGCGGCGTCCATGAGGGTGCGGTTGGCGTAGATGATCGGGCTGGAGGAGTTGAAGGGGATCGAGTTCACCTTGCCGTTGATGGTGTAGTAGTTCAGAACGGGCTGGATGTAGTCGGCGGTGTCGAACGGACCCAAGTCGATGACGGGCATGAAGATGCCGGAGTCGACGGCGATCTGGCTGCCCACTTCGTAGAGCTGCACGAGGTGCGGCGGGTTGCCCTGGCGAGCGGCCAGAACGGCGGCCTGCTGCGTTTCGGGGTAGCTGCCCTTACGCTCGCCGACCACCACGTAGTTCTTGCCGTCGGCCGCTAGCTGAGCGTTGAACTCGTCGATGCGATCCTGGATCCAGCCGGAGCGGTTGGCGTCCGAGAACGCGTGCCAGAACTCGATCTGCGTCTGGGCGAACGCAGGCGCCAAGAGAGCGAGACTTGCAAGGACTAGAAGTATGCGCTTCATTCGTACCTCCGTGATGTTTTGCACTACGTTACCTTACAGCCCGCTACTTTTCCGCGCGCCTTGCCCTTAACGCATCACTCACACGCAGATTCGCTGCCCTCAGGCAACGCGCGAAACGTCGCGCCCACGTCGGTCACGGCCGGAGCCGTATCATCTGCAGCATGAGTAGCGCCGCTGCCAATGAACCCAAAGAGTTTCCCTGGAGCGGGCGCCTGCCGCTGGCGCTCGGTCACCGCGGCGCCCCGCGCCTAGCCCCCGAGAACAGGCGCGCCTCCCTGACCGCGGCGCTCACCACCCTCGACGGCATCGAGACCGACCTGCACCGCACGAAAGACGGCGTGCTGGTGGTGAACCACGACCCGCATCTGGGGCACCACGCCACGCCGGAGACCCTCATCACGCAGAACGACCTGGCGCACCTGCGCCGTCTGGAGCCCGAGCTGCTCACGGTGCAGGACTTACGGCAACTGCTCGAGGAACATCCGGCCGCGCTGGCCAACATCGAGCTCAAGAGCTCCGCGCCGGACGGCGACCGGAGGTCGGCGGACCTGGCCGAGGAGCTGGCGGGCTGGCCGGCGGAGGTAGCGACACGCGTGTGGCTGTCGTGCTTCGATCCGCTCGAGCTCCTGCGGCTCGCCGACTTCGGCGTGAAGGTGCCCCTGGCGTTCCTCGTGTTCGAGGCGAGGGCGCTGGCGCTGCTGCCGAGCCTGCCCGTGGCAGCCGTGCACCCGCACCACACGCTGGTCACCAGCGAGCATGTGGCAGCTTGGCACGCTGCTGGGCTGGCCGTGTTCACGTGGACGGTGAACGAGGAACCGCTGGCACTGAAGCTGCTGGAGGACGGTGTGGACGGGCTCATGGGCGACGTGCCGGAGGTGCTTCTGGCTGCGAGGAGTGCACGACGCTAACTCAGGTAGAACCCGCCGCAGGACTCCACCCGCGAGCCATAGGGCACGGTCATGTACGCCGCGTGTACATTTCCGCCAAACGTGTCTATGAAACAGTCGCTTTTCGACACGTTATGCCGCGCTACCGTCCTAGGGGAACTCAGCCACCGCCATCGACTCGGTAGTCAGCAACTCCAGCAGGCGTGAGTTTATGAAGATCTTCTCGCGGCCGACTGACTCCTCGCTCAACACGCCGATCCGCGCGAGTTCCCTAAGGTACCGCGACGCCGTTTGGCGTTCGGCCAGACCTTCAGCCACTACGTTTGAGATACGGACGTAAGGATACTGGAAGATGAGATCTATCAGTTCTTGCCGATAAATCTTGGGGAGGCGCTCCCGCACGTGATCGCGGGTCGCGTCGACAAGGGCTCGGATGCCGGACACCTTTTCCAGCGTCCATTTGGCAGTTTGCTCGACCCCTCGAACCATGTAGAGTATCCACTCTCCCCAGTTCCCGCGGGCTGTGACCTCGCCCAGCAGGCGGTAGTAGTCGGATCTGCTGGCCAACATGTAGCGAGAGAGGTACAGGACCGGGAGCGATAGCAGTTCGGCCTCGACCAAGTACAGGCTGTTGAGGATCCTGCCTGTGCGCCCATTGCCATCGCTGAACGGGTGTATCGCCTCGAACTGATAGTGGCCCACTGCCAACCTTACCAACGGGTCCAGTCCATGGTCGACCGAGTGTAGGAAGTCCTCCCAGTTCCCTAGTAGGTCGCGCAAGAGCTGCTCGCCTTGGGGAGGCGTGTAGATCACTTCGCGGGTGACCTCGTTCACGAGCTGCACGCCGTGCTGCTTGCGCACCCTCATGTCGTGGCCCTTGATACGCGTTGCTATCGCTTCAGCGGTGGACGTGCCCAGGGGTCGCATCTTCAACGCCCCATAGCCTTCCAGCAGGGCTTCCCTGTAGCGAAGCGCCTCTCGAGTAGCAGGGTCGGTAGTGGCGTCGTTCGGTAGCGCCTTGAACAACTTATCTGCAGTAGTGACGACGTTCTCTATCTCAGAGCTAGCTCTTGCTTCGAGCAAGGGCAGGGTGCTTATCAACACGCTTTGGTTAGGTATCAGATGAACCGCTTGACTTAGCTCCGCTAGCGACGCCCTGGCGCCGATGCACGCCCTTAGCACAGACTTCGTCTCTAGCTCCGCCTTTGGAGGCAATGTAGGAAGGGTGTTGTAGGCCTCCTCGGCCCTCCAGCTTGCGTGCATCCAAGGATACTAGCACACATGTCGATATAACTGAAGAATTTCGACATGTTTTGGGGACATGTACACCGCGCGTACATATGCACCTAACGTGTCGAAGAAGACGCCAAACACTCGACACGTTGTTAGCGCACCTCCACCCCCACACGCGCCGAGCGCCCCTCGGCGTCCACCACCGACAGGGTCACGAACCCGGGCCCCGGCACCGCCACGCGCGCCTCGCGCTCGTAGGAGCCCAGCACCACCGGTTGGCCGTTCACGAAGTAACTGAACGGCGCCTTGCCCCGCTCCACCTTCACGGTCACGCCGTCCGCCATTGCCACCAGCGAGGCGCCCTCGGGCGGGAACGTCAGCTGGGGGTCGTCCTCCGTGCGCACCAGCCGCGTGCCGAACTGCTGCAAGTGGGCGGGCAGCTCCGCGTTCGACGCCACGGCCAGCAGGGTGGGCGGGGCCGGCGGTTGCGGCTGCACGCCGCCTAAGCGCGCGAACACCTCGAACAGCACGGGCGCCGCCACGTCCACTCCGTACATGCCGGGCACCGGCGAACCGTCCGCTCGGCCCACCCATACGCCGGCCACGTGTGCGCCGTCGAAGCCGAGCGCCAGCGCGTCCCTGTTCCCGTGCGAGGTGCCCGTCTTGAAGGCCAGCGGCGCTTTCGGGAACCCCGCCGGGCGCGGCGCGGTGGCCAGCACGTCGGCCACCTGCCACGCCGCTTCCGGCGTGAGCAGGCGTGGGCTCGCGAGCACCGTGATCGGCTCCAGCGGCGCCACCTCTTCACCGGCCAGCACATGCAACTGACGAGCCGTGCCGCCCCTGGCGATGGCGCCGTAGAGCTGCACGAGGCCTTCGAGGCTCACGCCCACGCCCCCCAGGGCGATGGCCAGGCCCGGCTCGTCGCCGGGCACCTCCGCCGCCACGCCCGCCTGCCTCAGGGCGGTGAGCAGCCGGGCGGGGCCGATGGCCTGCGTGAGTTCCACCACCGGTAGGTTCAGAGACTGCTGCAGCGCCTTGCGCGCCGTTACCTGGCCGCGGAACACGCCATCGAAGTTCTGTGGGGCGTAGCCGCCGTAATCCTCGGGCCGGTCGTTAAGCAGCGTCTCCGGGTGGGCAAGGCCGTCCGAGAACGCCATGCCGTACACGAGCGGCTTGAGGGTAGAACCGGGCGAGCGCAGCGCCTGCGTCATGTCCACGTAGCCGCGCCGCGCCTCGCTCGTGTGGTCGGCGGAGCCAACGGTGGCCAGCACCGCGCCGCTGTCCGGGTCGGCCACCATGAGCGCCACGGTGGCCTGCGGTGGTAGCCCCACCAGGGCGCCCGCGGCCAGCGCCTCCACCGCCACCTGCAGGTCCAAGTCGATGGTGGTGCGGTGCACCAGCGTAAGCGGGTCCTCGAGCCGCAGCCGGTCCGCCAAGTGCGGCGCCAGTGCCGGGAACGGGCGCCTTGCACGCGGTAGCGGTTCGCCGTTCGCGGCCCGAGCGGCGTCTTCGGTTATCACCCCGAGCGCTGTGGCGCGCTCGAGCACGCGCCCGCGCGCAGCGAGCGCTGCCTCCGGGTGCTCATCGGGCGCGCGCGAAACGGGTGCCTGCGGCAGCGCCACCAGCAGCGCGGCCTGCGCCTCGGTGAGCCGCTCGGGCTCCTTGCCGAACCACGCGAAGCTGCCGGCGCGCACGCCCTCCAGGTTGCCGCCCATGGGCGCCAACTGCAGGTACATCGCCAGGATCTCGTCCTTGCCGAGCCGCCGCTCCAGCGCCCAGGCCACCCGCATCTGCCGCAGCTTGCCCGCCAGCTCACCGGTGGAACCGCCCTCGAGCAGCCGCGCCACCTGCATGGTGAGGGTGGAACCGCCGGAGACGAGGCGGCCGCTCAGCAGCGATTGCGCGGCCGCGCGCGCCAGTGCAACCAGATCCACACCCGGGTGGTGGTAGAAGCGCCGGTCTTCGTAGGCAAGCAGCATGGCCAGGTAACCCTCGTCCACGCTTCGGGGCGCCACGCGCAGGCGCCACAGGCCGTCGTCAACCGTGAACGCGCGCAGCAGCCGCCCATCGTGAGCCAGCACCTCCACGGAGGTGGCGTGCGTCAGGGGCGGCAGCTCGGTGGCGCGCACCCAGCGGTCGAACGCGACCCAGAGGGCCACCGTCAGCAGCGTCAGGCTGCCGAGGACCATCAGCCAGCTGCGCAGTGGCTTCGGCACGGTTCAGTGATCAGCGGCCGCTACTGCCCGATGACCAGCCTCCCCGTCTCGCCCACGGCGCGGAAGGTGGGGCGGTAGGAATCCTCCACCAGCGGCGCCGGGTAATGGAACTCGCCGGGCGACACGGCCCGCACGAAGTACCCCAGCCGCAGCGTCTCCTGCGTGGTCCACTGCACGGCCGCCACGAAGCGCTCCGTGCGCGCCTCGGTCATCTCGGAGTAGGGGTACACAGCCAGCCAATCCAGTGCGCGCACGTCGCCGGTTCGCAGCAGGTTGGCGTTGTCTATCTCGAAGCCCGCGGGCAACGCGTCGTCTACGAGCAGCACGCCGCCCGGAACGCCGCGCTGCGGCCGGATCTCGAGCAAGACCACCAGCCGGTCGCCGGCGCGGATGGCGCCCAGGTCGGCCAGTTCGCCCTCAGGCGTGTAGAGCGTGCGGTTCATGTCGTAGCCGAAGCCACCGGCAGCCGGCGGATCCAGCGGCACTCCGAAGGTGGTGACGGTTATGGTCACCGTCTCGTTGCCAACGTTCTTCACTTCCACCGGCGCTCCGCTGTACACGTTCACGCCGTTGCCTGCCAGCGGCTGTCCGTTCAGTTCCAGGGAGGCAGCTTCCGCACCGAGCGCCAGCGCTGCCCTCAGCGCCCACGCCGCCTCCTGGTTGGAGCGGTAGCCGCTAGCGAGCCCCGAGGCCACCAGGCCCACCAGCTGAGCGCGGTCCACCGTGGCGCTGCCGACCTCGGCGGCCAAGGCCAGCAGTCCGGCGCGGTCGCGCAGGCGCGTGCCGTAATCGGCGCGCCAGCTCGTGTCCTGGCTCTTGGCCAGCGCCATCGTCTCCGCTTGATAGAACATGGCCTCGGAACGTTCGCGTTCACCGTAGATGGCCAGGGCCGCGCCGAGTTGGGCAGCAGCCAACGGCGTGTCGAACCTCTCGGCCAGCGCATCGGCGTGGTAGCGCAGGTCGCCGATGGCTGCCTCGCCCGCCTGGGCAAGAACGTAGAAGGCGTAGGCGTAACCCGACGCCCCGTCCTGCATGGAGCCGGCCCGCGCCAGGCGGTTGCGGAGGTTGTCCAGCGCGCGCCGGATGGCGGCTTCCGGCACGGCGGCGCCGTGCGCTTCCGCCCGCAAGAGAGCCTCGGTCACGTAGGCGTCCAGCCACACGTCGTGGCCGCCCGAGTACCACTGTCCGAAGCTGCCGTTGCCGGCCTGCCGGGTGAGAAGGCGGTCCACCGTCTGCTGAACGCGCTCGGCTATCTCGGCGCTGCTCAACAGGTTCAGCTGCGTCACCAGGTCCGGGGTGAGCAGCAGCGGCAGCAGGCTCGAAGCCAACCGCTCCGTGGAGCCGTAGCCGTAGCCCGTGAGGCGGCGCACCTGGCCAGGCACGTCCAGCGCCGCGCCGCGACCGGCCGTTAGCGTGACGGCGGTGGTGCCTGGTCGGAAGCCCGCCAGCACGGCCGAGTCGATCACGTAGGTGCGCCCGGCCGGCAGCTCAAGCTGAACCGTGTTGGCTATCTCGGGGTCCGTGTAGAGAACGCTCAGGCGCAGTTCGCGTTGCACTTCCACGCCGTCCGGCGTGATCAGGCTCACGACGTAGACGTGCTCGCCCACCTCGGTGGGGGCCAGCGGCACGTCGAGCACGGCACGGCCGCCCTCCTGCACGTTCACAGTGGTCGGCGCCTGACTCAGTCCATGACCGCTCACTTCGAGCCGCATGGCGCCCGAGCCACCTGTCACGTGGGTCAGTTCCAAGTGCAGGCTGCTGACGTCGCCTGGTGTCATGAAGCGCGGCAGGCTACCCTGCACCACCACGGGGTCGCGCACCAGCACTTCCTCGTTGGCTTCGCCCACCGCCGTGTCCGTCCACACCACGGCCATCAGTCGCACGGCTCCGTTGAAGGCGGGCACCTCGAACGTCACCTCGGCGCGGCCTTCCGTCAGTTCCACCTCGCCCGAGAACAACGACACCAGGTCCTCCGTCGGCACCGGCCCCGTCTCCACGTCCGCCCCGGCGTCACCGCCCGAGCGCACGTCGCCCACGGCACCCTGCCGGGCGTCTATGAGCCTGCCGTAGAGGTCGTGGATGGCTACGCCCAGGCGCCGCTGACCGAAGTAATGCGCACTCGGGTCGGGAGCCTGGAAGCCCGTGAGGTTGAGTATGCCCACGTCCACCGCGGCGATGGTGGCGTACGCCGTGCCGTCCTGGAGGCTCGGCGTCTCAAGCACCACCGTGAACGCCTCGCCGGAGCGCACCTCCGCGGGAGCCGTGAGGTTCACCTGAAGCTGCCGCGCGCCCGGGTTCACGGCGGCGTGCGCCAGGCCGAGGCTGCGCGTGGGCATGTGCTCGGGGCCGTCGGAGGGCCGCACGAGGCTGGCGGTCACGTAGGCGCCTGCGCCCCACTCGTCCGTCACGGGCAGCTCCACGGTGGTCTCGCCCGCCACTTCCACCAGGCTCATGTGCACCACGCGGTCGGAGAGAACCGTTACCAGCGCTACGCCGGGCTCTTCCGGCACTATCCGCAGCCGCGCCGTGTCGCCGGGCGCGTACTCCTCGGCGTCCAGAGAAACGCTGAGCAGGTCAGGCGTCTCACGGGTGGCGTCGACGGAGAACCAGCCGGCCGAGAAGCCCACGGAGGCGCTGATGCGCGGATCGTTGGCGTTCACCACCCGCAGTTCGTACCTGCCCCAGGTGGTGGGCACGCTCACGCCGGCGTTGGCGCCACGCACGCTCACCGTGCCCTCGGCCACGCGCTGCCGCTGGGTTATGGGCTCCCAGTACCAGCTGCTGCCGTAGGAGTACCACTGGTAATCGGTCAGCACGCGGTCCACCTGCCAGGTGAGTTCGCCCGTTGCCGCCGCACCGTCGGGGTTCACGAGCACCAGATCGAAGCTGGCGTCGGCGTTCTCCGCCAGCGCACCCTCGAAGTTGGGGCGGATGCCTATCACGTTCGTGGTTGGTTTCAGGTTGCGGGTCAGGGTGCGCTCCACGGGGCGGGAGCTGCCGTCCAGCACGGTGGCCTCCACCGTCATGGAGTAGGGCACGGGATCCAGTTCCAGTCGCTCGAGCGGCAGAGCCACGCTCACGTGTCCCTCTCCGTCCGTGGTGAGGCCTGCGGTCAGAGAGCGCAGTTGCGACTCGGCCGCTTGATCGAAGCGGCCGAACCGGTAACCCGGCCACGCAGGCAGGGTGCCGGCGCCGGACACGCGCACGCTGCCCGTCACCGTCATGCCCGCAGCGGGAGCGCCGAACAGGTGCTCGGCGTCGACCTGGAGGCGGGGCCCTGCCGCTACGTCCACCAGGCCGGGCTCGGCCCCCTCGCCGGCCAGCGACAGCTCCACGTCTATGCGCTCGGGAACGAAGTCCTCCACCAGCACCGTGGTGGTAGCCAGCGGCGCGGCCGTGGTGTCCACCAGGGTCTCTACGCGCCACACGCCGCGCGGCACGTTGGCACCGAGCGGGAGGGAAACCACGTAGCCCCCGGCGCTGTCGCTGGAGTTCACGCTCTTGCTGTACTCCACCCCGTCTGGGCGCAGCAGGCGCACGGTGAGTGGCAGCCCGCCCACCGCGCTGGCGCCCGAATCGCGCATGAGCACGGTGAGGTTGATGGTCTCGCCGGGCCTGTACGCGCCGCGGTCGCTGGTGATGAAGACGTCGAGCGGCCCAGGCGACTCGCGCCCGGCCACGCCGCGGTCCGTGAGGTCGAACTCGGGATCCTCGAGGGAGATGACCGTGAAGTCGTCGCCGCTCTCCACCAGCACGGCGGCGGGCGCCGAGTTGCCGGAGCCGAGCGCCAGGCCGGAGGGGAACCGCACGTAGCCCTGCTCGTCGGTGGTGGCGGTGCCAAGGACACGGTTGGACCGGGCCAGGAGCGACACTGCCATGCCGGCGGCCGGGCGGGCGTCGGAGAGGCGCTGCACCACCACGTGCACGCCATCGTTGCCGGCCAGGGTGGTAACGCCCAGGTCGGATACCAGGAACCACTGCATGGCGGGCGCCACGTTGCCGTCCTCGTCGCCCGCCAGTTCGGCGCGCAGCACGTACACGCCCGGCGTGAGCCGGCCCACTTCGTCGAGCGGCAAGAGCGAGGTGGTGGCGCGGTTGAGCTCGCCGTCAAGGAACGCTTCGCCTTCCCACACGCGCTCCGTCTTCAGCTCCTCGAAGCGGGCACCCTGCCAGGCGCTCATGGCGCGAAGGAAGTCGCCATCGCGGATGGTGCTCACCAGGTTGCGGTCCGAAACGTAGAGGAGCGACAGCTCCAGGTGATCGGCGTTCACGGTCTCCACGGGCAGCGCCCTGGGGCCCGCGGCAGGCAGCACGTAGGCCCGGCCGGGGAAGCGCACCTGCGGGCTGCGGTCGCGCACGTACGCGGTGACCATCACGTCGGTGGGGAGGCTGTCGCCGTCCAGGCTGGGTAGGCCCGCGCGCAGGTTGATGTTGTACGTTTCGCCGTACTGCACGCCGCTCACGCACAGTTGTCGGTCTTCCACCTCCACCGCGAGGCCCTGGTTGGAGCGCTGCACGTAGGTGGAGTAGTCGAACACGGGATCGAGTTCGGAGGAGAACCAGACGCATATCCGCGGCGCCGCCGAAGTGGTCTCCACATCATCGCGCACCACCCTGAAGCCGAACCGTTCGCGTAGCCGCGCGAGCTCTTCGGGCGCCACGCCCGGCGCAAGCTGATTGGCCAGCCGCACCGCGCCCAGCGCCGACTCGCCTCTGGAGTTCGCCTCCAGCCCCTGCGCCATGAGCAGGAGGGCCTCCGCCCGGTCCCGTCCGTCCAGGCGCAACGCGGCGTTGATGGCGGCGCTGATGCTGCGCCGCCTGAGGTCGAAGGTCATGCTGCTCGACGACTGCGCCAGGTCCCACCGCGCCTGCGCGTGAGCCAGCCAGGCGTGCCCACTGTCCGCCACCGTGACTGCAGCGCCGGTCGAGGACACCGCCGCGGAGGGAGTGAGGTTGAGGTAGCTGTTCAGCCAGTACTCCTCGGTCTCGCCCTCGGCGCGGTAGTTCTCTGCCATGGCGTCGGCCTGCTGGCGGGCCAGTTCGAAGTCGTAATCGTCCAGGAAGTCGAGCGAGAGAGCCACCGCGCGCGCCCGTTCGAGCGCGGCGGGGCTGACCTCCGTTACGACACCGGAGATGGCGTCCACGTAGCCCTGCGCGTCCGCCGCAGTGTCTTTCAGGAAGCAGGAGCCGTTGCGTTGGTTGAACGTGAACGCTACGCAGTCGCCGTTGGCGATGCAGGCGCCGTGGCACCGCTGCAGCGTGATGTCGAAGATGCTCGCGATGTCGTTCCCGGGGATGTCCAAGTGGGTCGCCGTGGTGGCGAAGCGCTCGGGGATGGGGCTTTCTTGCGCCAAGGCAACTTGCGGCCAGGCCAGGGCCAGCAGCGTGAGGACGAGCAACAGAAGGCGGCGGGTCACACTTGGGGTTACCTGCGAGTTGCATGGTCTGGGTGTCGAGGTGTGCGAGGACGGAGCGTTGCTTCGCGTAGGCATGTCTGGGCCCCCGTAACTGGAGTTATCGCAGGCTAGCACGGGTGTTTCTTGCGGTTGGGGCAACCACACGGTTGGCTCTGCTCGAGGTGCAGACCACTACCGTCGGCTCACTCCCTATCCACCAGCAGCGGTAGGGGGTCTATGGCCCGCCAAGCGCACAGGTCGTCCTCGTCGCCCAGGTAAACCCCGAAGTGCAGGTGAGTGGGAGTGGTGGCAGCGTTGCCGGAGTTGCCCACGTAGCCGATCACCGTGTTCGTTTCCACGCGTTGACCCTCCTGCAGGTTCTCCGGCACGGCCTCGAAGTGGGTGTAGAAGTAGCGCACCCCACCGTCGCCGACCACCGTGACGGAGAGGCCGCCCAGGCTCACGTCGTCAATGCGGTACACGAAGCCGGGCGCTGCGGCGCGAACGACGGTGCCGCGCGGCGCGAAGATGTCTACTCCCTCGTGAACGCGGTTACCCGCCCTGGGCGCTCCGAAGGTGTCTGCCACCTGACTCACGAGCACGCCGTCCACGGGAACCAGCAACCTATCGGCCATGTTCGGACCCACGCGGGCCAGGAAGGCGGGCATGACCGCGGCGTAGCTGGCGCGCATCTCCAACCGGAGGCGCTCTTCCTGGCTCGTAGGCTCAGGAGCAGCCTCCTGCGGCTTGCACTGGTATCCCGCCAGGTGTGGGCGCAGGTCCGAGTAGTTCGGGTCGGGGAGGGTCTGGGCGGCCGCCGTAGCGAGCAGGGCGGTGACCGAGATAAGCGCGGCGAGCAGGAGTGTGTGGCGTGGCCAGTACCTCGGGTGCATCGGTCCTCCCTCCTCGGTTCTTGGGTCAGGTCCGCCCGTTTTCGAGCGGCAACCGGTTCGAGCCTAACCGGGCACGGTGCCGCGCCGGATGGGAGAACGCGGGCCAGCCTTAACGAACGCGCGGCAGCGCTTCTGGACGGTCAGAACCGGACGCTCCACCCGTTACGAGCGCCCTCACCAGCCCGAAGAACACCACGCTCCACGCCCCCAGCGCCACGTAGAGTCCAACGGTGGGAACGGCGCGCAGGAACTCCAGCCCGAGCGCCTCGATGAGCCGTGAGGTAGCGAGCGTGTACATGGCCAGGGGGAAGATGACGCCCCAGTAGTTCACGTCGTAACGCAGCGGGAAGCGCCGCACCACGTGCCGCCACACGCCCAGCACCACGAGCAGGGGTATCCACCACGTGCCAGTGGCCCAGAAGAGCACGGTGAAGCCCACGATGAACGGGCGCAGACCGGTGAGGAACGGGCCAGAGCCCTCCCCCGCCAGAAGCAGCGTGGCGCCCGCCAGGGTGGAGATGGCCATGGCGCCCATGTTGATCCAGTACGAGGGGAAGAGCTCGCCTGGAGTGAGGCGCAGGAACGTGTAGCGGTAGAAGATGAGCGAGATCAGCCAGATGTACATCATGCCGCCGGCCAGCCAGAAGCTGAGGGAGAAGAACTCGAGGCCCAGCCGCTGGCCGCCGCTCAACTGCGGGGTGAGCAGGGCGCTAGTAACCGCGATGCTCTGCGTGGCCACCACGGCCAGCAGCCATGTGCCGGAGAGGCCGTGCTCCAGCGTGGGCTTCTCTTCCTTCAGCGTGAGCGCGCCGAACACGGCGTAGGTGAACACCAGCCAGAGCAGCGTGCCGAGCACGAGTAGGCCCCAAGCCAAGGCTCCTAGGTCGTTCTGCAGCAGGAGTTGGCTGGCGAGGGTGCAGGTGCCGGCCACCATGGTGAAGAACCCGGGGCTCTTGAGGTGGTCCTGTAGGTCCTTGCCTACCGCCGCTGGGTACCTCACCACGCGCCACAGCACCAGAGCCCAGAGCGCCAGGTAAAGGGCCACGTTGAGGCCGCCGAGTAAACGCGCGAGCAGGTGCATGTCCTGCACGTGCGCGGCCAGGCTCAAGGCGGCGGTGGCCATCACTACGGCGAACGACGCTGGAGACAGAGTCCTCACGTCTTCACCGAACATCCGTACCAGGCGGGCTCGCATCGTCACGGTTACATAGGGTAAGGCCCCGCGCCGCAACCCGGTGCCATATCGGGGCGCCGCACCTTGGTGTGAGGTGCTGCCAGTGGTTGCATCGCCGTGCGCCGTCGGCGAACATTGGAGTAAGGCACGCGCTGCGCCACAGGCGCCCCGAGCCCACCCGAAGGAAGGGGACCACCACGATCATGACCAACGCAGCCGGAACCTCACGAAGCGCCCGCACAACCAACCCGAACGTCCGCTCCCGCCGCCTTTTCGCAGTGGCCATACTGGCGCTGCTCACGCTGGCGGCCTGCATCCCGATCAGCGTGCCCGGACTGCGTAACATCCACGGCCAGACGTGGTCGGCCCGCTTCGATGTAGACGTGCAGGTGGCCGGCACCAGTATCCGCCTGCCGGTGGAGGTTGCTCTCACCTTCAGCCAGAGCCTGAACGACATCACTGCTGACGCCACCATCGAATACGACGCCGGCATCATCCGCCTGCAGACGGGAAGCCTGGTGCAGCTGAACGGCCGGCTCGGCCTGGACGACGGGCTGAACCTGGATAGTTCCTCCGGCGTGCTCACTTTCGACGGGCGCTTCATAGGCGACCGCCTGGTGGGCCGCGTGGCCATCGCCGGCGTGGTGCCGGTAGGCGACGCCACTTTCACGCGGGTGCGCTGAGCGGGCACCACACGGATGAGTAGTCAGGTCGAGGCCCGCATCCACGCGGACGTGGCCGCCATGATCGCCAACTTCGAGGACCGCAGGGTGGGCAGCGCCGGCCACCTGGCCGCCCGCCAGTGGGCCGAGCGGCGCCTCGGGGAGCTCGGGCTGACACCCTACGCGGGCGAGGGGTTCGTGTTGCCTTACGGGCCGCGCTCCGAAGGAAGCGGCTT
>CAZVTS010000007.1:0-55865 GCA_964630175.1 uncultured bacterium | reverse complement strand
AGATCCTGCAGCTGCTGGTGCTCGAGCCGCGCTACGCCATCCTCGACGAGACCGATTCGGGGCTCGACGTGGACGCCCTCAAGGTCGTGTCGCAGGGCGTGAACGCCGCCCGTGGCCCGGACTTCGGCGCGCTCGTCATCACCCACTACCAGCGCCTGCTCAACTACATCGTGCCCGACAAGGTGCACGTGATGGTGGACGGCCGCGTGGTGCGCACCGGTCCCAAGGAGCTCGCCATGGAACTGGACACCAAGGGGTACGAGTGGATCCGCGAGAGCGTTCACGCTTGAACCCGCTAGTCCGGCCCACGGGCCGGGATGAAGACGGAGGGACGCATGTCCGACGTTAACGAAACGCATCCCGATGCAGCCAAGCTGGAGGGCATGCGCCACACGGACCAGTACAACTTCAAGCTGTCCGAGGATTACTTCTTCAAGTCCGAACGCGGTCTGACCAAGCGCGTCATCGAGCAGATCAGCTACTACAAGAGCGAACCGCAGTGGATGCTCGACTTCAGGCTGCGCGCCTTCGACATCGCCGAGAAGAAGGGCCGACCCAAGTGGGGGCCCAACCTGGACGACCTGAACTTCGACGAGATCTTCTTCTACGTGCGGCCCACCGAGGAGCAGCAGACGGCGGGCAGCTGGGACGACATTCCCGAAGAGGTACGGAAAACATACGAGCGGCTCGGCGTGCCGCAGGCGGAACAGCGTGCGCTGGCCGGCGTGGGCGCCCAGTACGAATCCGAGATGGTGTACCACAAGCTCAAGGAGGAGTGGGAGCGCCTCGGCGTCATCTTCCTGGACACCGACACCGGTCTCAAGGAGCACCCCGAGCTGTTCCGTGAGCACTTCTCCACCGTCATCCCGCCCGAAGACAACTACTTCGCCGCGGTGAACAGCGCCGTGTGGTCCGGCGGCTCCTTCGTGTACGTGCCCGAAGGCGTGCACGTGGACGTGCCGCTGCAGGCGTACTTCCTGCTGAACGCCCAGAACATCGGGCAGTTCGAGCGCACGCTCATCATCGGTGCGCCCGGCTCCAAGTTCCACTACATCGAGGGCTGCACGGCGCCCGCCTACACCAGCAACTCCTTCCACTCCGGCGTCATCGAGATCGTGTGCCAGGAGGGCTCCAACGTCCGCTACTCCACCATCCAGAACTGGTCGCACAACGTGTACAACCTCGTCACGCAGCGCGCCATCGTGGAGAAGGACGCCAGCATGGGCTGGCTGGACGGCAACCTGGGCTCCAAGGTCACCATGAAGTACCCCAGCACCTACCTGGTGGGCGAGCGCGCGCACGGCGAGATCCTCTCCATCGCTTTCGCCACCGAGGGCCAGCATCAGGACGCCGGCGCCAAGGTCATCCACGCCGCGCCCCACACCACCTCCAGCGTGGTGAGCAAGTCCATCTCCAAGACGGGCGGCCGCTCCAGCTACCGCGGCCTGGTGCAGATCCATGAGGGCGCCACCGGCGCGCGCTCCAACGTGGAGTGCGACGCCCTGCTGCTGGACGAGACGGCCCGCACGGATACCTTCCCGTACATCGAGATCAACGAGAAGACCGCGCACGTGGGCCACGAGGCCACCGTGAGCAAGCTCGACGACGAGCAGATCTTCTACCTCATGACCCGCGGCTTAGGCGAGGAGGAGGCCATGGCGCTCATAGTGCGCGGCTTCCTCGACCCCGTGGCCAAGGAGCTGCCGCTCGAGTACGCCGTTGAACTCAACCGCCTCATCGAGCTCGAGATGGAGGGCAGCGTCGGATGAGCGCCACCCTTACGGACAACCCCAACGTCACGCTGGAGGCGGCTGCCGCCATCAGCGAGCGCTACGGCGAACCCGCCTGGCTGCGGGCCGAGCGCGAGGCCGCCTACCGCGCCTACGAAGCCACCCCGTTCCCCACGGAGCGCACCGAGGAGTGGCGCTACACGCAGCTGAAGCGCTTCGACTTCGCCGGCCTCGAACTGGCCAAGGCGCCCAGGGACGAGAGCATCTCCGAGCGCATCCGCATGCGTATAGACGACTCCGACGCCGAGGGTGTGATGGTGCACAAGGGCAACAAGGTGGTGCACCGCCAGGCCAACATCAAGGAGGCCGGCGTGGTGTTCACGGACCTGCGCACGGCCCTGGCCGAACACGAGGAGCTGGTGCGCGAGCACCTGTACAGCGTGGTGAACGCCACCCAGACCAAGTACACGGCGCTCAACTCCGCCCTGTGGGAGAACGGCACCTTCGTCTACGTGCCAGCCAACGTGGAAGTGGAGCTGCCGCTGGGCGCCTTCACCACCGCCGACGCGGGCGGCGTGGGCCTCGGCCGCACCCTCATCGTGGTCGACGTGAACGCGCGCCTCACCTTCCTCGACGAGTTCACCTCTGAGCCGTTCGAGGGGCACCTCTTCTTCGACGCCGCCACCGAGATCGTGCTCAAGGACGGCGCCAAGCTGCGCTACGTGAGCCTCCAGAACTGGAGCCGCAACGTGGCGCACATTAACAAGCTGCGCGCGCACCTGGGCCGCGACTCCCGCCTGGAGTCCGTGACGGTCAGCTTAGGCGGCGACGCCGCGCGCGTGGAGGTGGAGAGCCAGCTCGAGGGCCCCGGCTCCGAGAGCGAGATGCTCGGCCTCTACTTCGCGGACGAGGGGCAGCACTTCAACCAGTTCACCCTGCAGCACCACTCCACGGAGCGCGGCTTCTCGGACGTGCTCTTCAAGGGCGCGGTGCGCGACGCCAGCAGTTCCACCTACTCCGGCCTGATCGTGGTGGACCCCGGCGCGCAGAAGACGGACGCCTACCAGACGAACCGCAACCTGCTTCTCGACCAGGAGTCCGAGGTCGTGTCGATCCCGCAGCTGGAGATCGCCGCCAACGACGTGAAATGCTCGCACGGCAGCACCACCGGCCCCGTGCCGGAGGACCAGCGCTTCTACCTCATGAGCCGCGGCCTCGCGCCGGAAGTGGCCGAGCACCTGCTCGTTACCGGCTTCCTGTACGAGGTGATGAGCCGCGTGACCCTGCCCAAGGTGGCCGAGTACGTGGAGCGCGTTGTTCAGGCCAAGCTCGGCGTGCCGGGCGTGAAGGAGAAGCTGTGAGCGCGGCCCCGGGGCAGTCCGGGGCCACCGAGTCGGCGTTCGACGTCGGCGCGGTGGAGGAGTTCCCGGAGGGCAGCATCACCGCGCGCACGGTGGCCGAAACGGACATCATCGTGGTGTGCCAGGGCGGCGAGTTCTTCGCCATGCCCGACCGCTGCACCCACCAGCGCTACCCGCTGCACGACGGCGAACTGCTGGATGGCCGCATCCGCTGCGTGCACCACGGCGCTACCTTCGACCTACGCAGCGGCCGCGCGACGCTGCCGGCCATCAAGAAGATCCAGCTCTTCACCGCCGTTGCCGAAGACGGGCGCGTGGTGGTGTCGCTGCAGGAGGCCTGAGCTTCCTTCCGCCCGTGCAGGTTGGCGCGGGGGCGGGTTAGGCCCGGGTGCGGGTTACGCCCGCGTGTGGGTAAGGCCCGGGTGCGGGTAACGCTCGGGAGCGGGTCAGTAGACGATTTCTCGTGGGTTCCGAACTGCACTAGGTCCAGCCGACTTGGTGCAGTTCGGAACCTTCGCGTTAAGTGGCATGCTACGGACCCACCCGCACCGCGATCCACTGGGCGCACCACGCCCCGGGAGCAGGAAGGGGGCCGGAGGTCAACCTGTGGGCTCGGTCAGCAGCACCACGCTGGCCTGAACGTGATCGGGTGCCAGCCCCTCGCTCGTCTTGAAAGTCACGCCCACTCGAGCCGCGTCCACGCCGAGCAGTGCGGCCACCGCCGCTGCGATGTCGTCGCGCAAGGCTCCCAGCTTCGGGGTGTCGAGGGTCACCACTGCCGCCACGTTGGTGATGGTGAAGGGCCCGGCGTGCGCCCGCAACTTCTCGAGCACGTGATCTACGATCCGCCGGCTGTCCAGACCCGCGAACTGAGGGTCCGAAGGCGGGAAGAGCTTGCCGATGTCGCCGAGCGCGTAAGTGGAGAGCAGCGCGTCGGCGAGCGCGTGCAGCAACACGTCGCCGTCCGAGTGTGCGTCGGACCCCCTGTCGGAGGGCACACGCACGCCGCCGATGACGAGGGGTCTGCCGGGACTCAGACGATGTGCGTCCTGGCCATGCCCGACGCGGGTTTCAGAAGTCATGAGGCATGGTATCCGACGGGCAGCGGGCAGCACCGACCGAGCTAGCCGTGTCAACCAATGGTTGACAAATAACAAACGTCAACCTATGATTGACGCAGAGGGGTTCCGCGCGCTCAAGTACAGGTTCACCCTCGGATCGGAGCGGAACGATGAACGAGAGAAGCGGTGAAACAGAATGTCTGCAGCAGCTGCTGGCCGAAGCCATAGGCCTGGCCGACCCCACGCTCGCTGCGCGGCTGGAGGAAGACCCGGGCGCGTACTTGGACCTCATTCGCCTGGGCGCACGTGCCGCCGCGTACACGGACGGCATGCTGGCCGACGCCGTGGAAGCGGCACGCTCCGCCGGGCACAGCTGGGAAGCCATCGGTGCGGAGCTGAGCATAAGCAAGCAGGCGGCGCACAAGCGCTTCGGTACTGCCCGGCCAACGGACGCCGACCCGCAGGAGGGCATGACCGCGCTGGCGGACGCGGGCGGCGTTCAGCGGCGGGTGCTTTCGCGGCTTACCGGCTTCAACGAGATGAGCGTGCTGGAGCGTGCAGGCAAGTACGGCTGGCACTCGGTGGGTTACGGCCCCATGTACCACCTGGTGCTGAAGTCCCCGCACCAGTGGCAGCACGCGCGCGTGGCCACCTTCGGGACCGACAGCGCCCTGCTCGAGGGTCACGGCTGGCAACGCATCGGCCAGGGGTGGTTCCCGTGGAGCTACTACAAGCGTGAGCTCCCCACCCCCGCGTTGCCGGAGCCGCCCGGCTGGGACCCGCTGAAGCACTGACTGCCGCATGGCATGATTGGGGTCGTGTCTCCCGCCGTTGGTGCCCTCACCCTCGTGTTCATCACGATCATCTGGGGCACCACCTTCGTGGTCGTCAAGGAGGCGCTGGACACGATCCCCGTGTCGCTCCTGCTGGCGGTGCGCTTCACGCTCGCCGGCCTGCTCCTCGCGTGGGCCAAGTGGGACCGCCGCGCGGTGGTACCGGCGCTGATCCTCGGCCTGCTGTCGTTCGCCGGTTTCTCCGCCCAGACCATCGGTCTCAGCATCACCAGCGCGTCCAACGCCGCGTTCATCACAGGGCTTTCGGTCATCCTCACGCCCATCCTGGGCGCCATCTTCTGGGGCAAGCGCCTGGCGCCCCGCGTGTTCCTGGCCGCCGTGGTGGCGCTCATAGGGCTGGCGCTCATGACGCTGCGGGACGGCGTGGCGTCCGTGAATGCGGGCGACGTGTGGGTGCTCCTCACCGCGCTCACGTACGCGCTTTACATCGTCTACCTGGGGGAGGTGGCCGGCAAGGTGCCGGCCACCCCGCTCGTGATGATGCAGCACATCCCCATGGCGCTCCTCGCGTGGCTCTGGGCGGCGCCGGAAGTCCACCTACTGCCCACCGTGCCCCTGAGCACCTACCTGGCGATCCTCTACCTGGCGCTCGTCGCCACGGCTCTCGTGGGCATACTGCAGACGTACGCCCAGAGGGTGGTGCCAGCGCACCTGGCGGCGCTCATATTCGTGCTCGAGCCGGCCTTCGCCGGGCTCTTCGCCTACCTGGTGCTGGGCGAGAAGCTGGGCGCCTGGGGCCTGGTCGGCGCCGGGCTGATGCTTGTGGCCATGGCCGTGGCCGAACTCAGGCTGCCCGCCAGGCCGTTGTCGCGCTGAGCGGCTGCAGAGCCCGCCATACCGGTAGCATGAAGCAACCCATGACTGACACAGGTTCCTACCCGCTTCCGGCAACCAGCCAACCGATCGTGCAGGCCCGCGCGCTCACCAAGCGGTTCTCACCCGTCGGACCGGCGGCAGTGGACGCCCTGGAACTGGACGTGAAGGAAGGGGAAGTACTCTGCCTACTGGGGCCGTCAGGGTGCGGCAAGACCACGCTGCTCCGGTTGCTGGCCGGGTTCGAGGTGCCGGACGCGGGCAGTATCGAGGTGGCGGGCAAGGTCGTTGCCACCGCCACGAGCCAGGTGAGGCCGGAGCGCCGGCGCATAGGGTTCGTGTTCCAGGACTTCGCGCTGTTCCCGCACCTCACGGTCGCCGAGAACGTGGCATTCGGGGTGAAGGGTGCCGCGTCCCAGCGCCAGGCGCAGGTAGTGCGGATGCTCGACCTCGTCGGCATGACCGTCTTCGGAGCGCGCTACCCTCACCAGCTCTCCGGCGGGCAGCAGCAGCGGGTGGCGCTTGCGCGGGCCCTAGCGCCGGAACCGCACATTCTGCTTCTGGACGAGCCGTTCAGCAACCTTGACGCCTCGCTGCGGGGCAGCACGCGCCACGAGGTCAGAGCCATCCTCGAGCGCACGGGCACGACAACCATCATGGTCACGCACGATCAGGAAGAGGCGCTCTCGTTCGGGGACCGTTTGGCCGTCATGCGGTTCGGAAAGATCGAGCAGGTGGGCACCCCCGAAGAGGTGTACTTCGCCCCCACGACGGCGTTCGTGGCGCTGTTCCTTGGTCGCACCAACCTGCTTCGTGGCGTGGTGGAGGCCGGCGTGGCCCTCACTGGCGTCGGGCCGGTGCCAGTGGATGGGCCGGACAGAGGTCAGGCGCTCGTGTCGCTGCGGCCCGACCATCTCGAACTGCTCCCCCTCGCTAGCGGCTCCGCCAGCGGGAACGAACTGAGTGCACCTGTGCGCATCACCAGGCGCGAGTTCAAGGGCCACGTCGTTGCCTACGAGGCGGTCGTAACGTGGCCGGCGGATGCCGCGCGGGCGGAGGAGAGGCTCATCATCTACGGGGCCGCCGCCAGCCGATTCGAGGTCGGCGACGTGGCGCTCGTTAGGGTGACGGGTGAAGGCGTACCGCTGCGGGCCGGTGTGACCGGCGGGTGACCGGGCGCTCAAGCCCGCCCGCTGCTAAAGCGTGCCAGCTGCTCAGCCCCGCCCGCGTTCGGCGGACTTGCCCTCGTAGGCCAGCAGCAACCCCACGAACAGCGAGGAGAACAGCACGATGCCGAGCGCGTAGGGCGCCGCCGCGGCCAGCATGCCCTCGTCGGTGAGGCCGAACACGCGCATCGACAGCGTGCGATAGCCCGTGGGCGCAAGCAGGTACGACATCGGCAGTTCCTTCATGACGGCCATCAGCACCAAGGCGGCGGCAGCTAGCACGTTGCGCGAGAGGCGCGGCAGGACGCCCTGGAAGAAGGCCATGAAGCGGCCGCGCCCCAGCGAGCGCGCCGTCTCCTCTAAGCGTGGGTTGACTTGGAGCAGGCCGCTTCGTATCGGGCCGATGGCCAGCGCCAGGAAAGAGACCAGGTAGGCGAAGCCGAGGACCTGAAACGACTGGTACCAAGCCGGCGTGAAGCGGAGTGAGAACATGACGAGCGCGAAGGCGAGCGCCACAGGCGGCACCGCGTAACCCAAGTAAACGAGCCGCTCCAGCAGCCTGCCGCCGAACCAGCGTGAGCGCACGGCCGCCACGCCCACGGGCAGGGCCAGCAGCGCGGTCACGAGCGCCGTGGGCAGCGCCAGAGAGGCGGTCTGGATGAAGGTGGAGAGTACCTGCGTCCACTGGCTCACCTGAGGTGGCACCAACACCAGCCAGCCGAACAGCGTCGCCAGCGGCAGCCCCAGCGCGGCGCCAAGGACCAGAGCCACGAACCCGTACCATAGGGGCGCCGTGCGGCCCAGAGGCTCCACTCGCGCTGGCCGCGCCGCGCCGCGGCCCAACCCGGCGTAGCGCCGCCGCCCTAGCAGCCGCAGCTCGAACAGGACGATCGTGGCCGTGATGAGCAGGAGCATGAGCGACAGGAGGGCAGCGCTGTTGCGGTCGAAGGCCGAGGTGTACTGGGTGTAGATGGCTAGGCTGAACGTCTCGAAGCGCATCAGTGCCACGGCTCCGAAGTCGCCCAGGACGTACAGACCCACTACCAACCAGCCCGCCAGCAGGGCCGGCCTGAGTTGCGGCAGCACGACCCTGAAGAGCACGGCCGCTCTGGTCAGCCCCAGGCTGCGGGCGCTTTCCTCCAGGCTGGCGTCCAGCCCTGACAGTGCGCTGCGCACGTTGAGGAAGATGTAGGGGAACGTGTAGAGCGTCAAAGCGGCCGTTGCGCCCCATAAGCCCGTGGGCCGCGCCATCTGCACCCCGAGGACCTGAGGCACGAGGCCCATGTAACCACCCAGCCCGAGTAGGGCGTAGGCCATGACGTAGCCTGGCACGGCCAATGGCGCCACGGCCAGCCAGGTGATGAGGCGCCGGCCGGCCAGGTCGGTGCGCGCCACCAGCCACGCCAGCGGGACGGACAGCGCGGTGCCGAAAAGCAGGACCAGACCCGCCAGCGCCGCCGTGTTGCCCAGCAGGAGCAAGTTGCGCGGCCTAACGACCAGCCGCCACAGGGTGGCCGGCTCCACCTCCAGCGCCCTTATGACCAGGTAGGCCAACGGCAGCAACGTGGCCGCCCCCACCACCACGGCGGGGACGACCACGTACCAGGGTGCGCGCCACACGCTCTGCGGCACGCGCACGGCGGGGAGGCCTAGGTTCAGAGCAGGCCGACCTCGCGGAGGAGTTCGAGGGTGCCCTCAAGGTCGTCGATGCTGGCCAGGTCGATGTCGGGTGATGCGGCGGCCACCACGGCAGCGTCCAGGAGCAGGGGAGACGTGGCCACCGTGGAGGTGATGGGGTACTCGTAGTTGTCGACGGTGAAGTAGGTCTGGGCTTCGTCCGTCAGCAGGAAGGCCACGAAGGCTTCGGCGGCCTCCCTGTTGGAGCTGCTGGCGAGAACGCCTACGCCCGTCACGTTGGCCAGGTTGCCGATGTCGCCGTCCGCGAAGAACGTTTGGGCCACGGGGAAGCTGGGGTCCTCAGCCAAGCGGCGGGGCAGGTAGTAGTTGTTGACCAGACCGAAATCCACTTCGCCGGAGGCGATGCCGTCGAGCTGGGTGCCGTTATTGGAGTAGGCCACGGCGCCGTTGGCTATCATGCCGCGCAGCCACTCCTCGGCCACGTCCTCCCCATAGGTGGTGCGAAGGGCGGTAACGAACGACTGGAACGAGGCGTTGCCCGGGGCCCAGGCCACGCGGCCGGCGTACTGCGGGCCGGTCAGGTCGAAGACGCTGGCCGGCAGCTCATCTTGGCCCACGCGCTCGGTGGAGTAAGTGATGACGCGGTTGCGCGCGCTGACGGCCACCCACTCCATGGCGGGGTGGACCTGCTTGGGGAACACGTTGGCTACCAGGGAGGCCGGGAGGCTGGCGAGCTGGCCGTCCTTGGCTAGGGCGCCCAGAGCGCCAGCGTCCTGCGCCCAGAACACGTCTGCAGGGCTGGCGGTGCCTTCCTCCGTGATGAGCACGGCTAACTGGGCCGTGCCGCCGTAGCGCACGGCCACGCTGACGCCCGTCTCGGCCTGGAAGCGGGCGATGATGGGGGCCGCGAACGCCTCGCCGCGACCGACGTAGATGGTGAGTGACTGTGCGAAGGCGCTGGCCGAGATGGCTAGTACGGCCACCAGGGTGAGAAGTTTGCGCATGTCCTACTCGCTTTCGGGGGCATGTGAAACTACCCGGAAGATGAATCCTTAGTAAGTTACTAGGGATTTCGAAAGGCAGGCTACTTCGCGCCACAGGCAGCCGTCAATACCGCGCTACCGACCCCTGCGCCCGGCCCGTTAGGCTAACGCCAACTGTGCGCTCTAGGCGCCCCTTTCCCTAATCGCCGCCCTGCTGCAGTTGCGCCACCACGCCACGGTCCTCGAGCGTGCTCGTGTCGCCCACCAGTTCCTGTCCCGCGGCCACACTGCGCAGCAGGCGCCGCATGATCTTGCCGGAGCGCGTCTTCGGCAGCGCGTCCGCGAAGCGCACCTCGTCCGGCCGCGCGATGGCGCCGATCTCGGCGGCCACGTGCTTGCGCAGCTCCTGCCGCAACGCCTCGCTGGGCTCGAAGCCCTGCTCCAACGTCACGAAGGCCACTATGCCCTGGCCCTTCAGCTCGTCGGGCCTGCCCACCACGGCGGCCTCGGCCACGGCCGGGTGCGACACGATGGCCGATTCCACCTCCATGGTGCCGAGCCGGTGACCGGACACGTTCACCACGTCGTCCACGCGGCCCATCACCCAGAAGTAACCGTCCTCGTCCACCCGCGCGCCGTCGCCCGAGAAGTACACGCCGGGCACCTCGTTCCAGTACTGGTTGCGGTAGCGGTCGTCGTCGCCGTACACCGTGCGCAGCATGCCCGGCCAGGGCTTGCGCACTATCAGGTAGCCGCCCTGGTTGGCCGGCGCCTCATTGCCGTCGGCGTCGACCACCGCGGCTTCGATGCCGAAGAGCGGGAAGCCGGCCGAGCCGGGCTTGGTGGCGTGCACCCCCGGGATGGTGCTGATCATGATGGCGCCCGTTTCCGTCTGCCACCAGGTGTCTATGACGGGGCAGCGGTCGCCGCCGATGACCCGGCGGTACCACATCCACACCTCGGGGTTGATGGGCTCGCCCACCGTGCCGATGAGGCGCAGGCTGCTGAGATCGTGCTTCTCGGGGTGCTCCGCGCCCATCTTGATGAAGGCGCGGATGGCCGTGGGGGCCGTGTAGAAGATCGTCACCCGGTAGCGTTCGATCATGTCCCAGAAGCGGTCCGGGCCGGGGTGGAACGGTACGCCCTCGTAGATGAGCTGGGTGGCGCCGTTCGAAAGGAGGCCGTACACCACGTAGCTGTGGCCAGTGACCCAGCCGATGTCCGCCGTGCACCAGTAGATGTCGTTGGGCTTGAGGTCGAACGTGTACTTGGCGGTGAGCGCCGTATGCACCAGGTAGCCGCCGGTGCTATGCACCACGCCCTTGGGCGTGCCGGTGGAACCGGACGTGTAGAGGATGTAAGCGGGGTGCTCAGCGTCCACCGGCACGGCCTCGCACTCGTCAGACGCGTTACCGATGAGCTCGTGGTACCACTCGTCGCGCCCCGCCTCCATGTCGATGAGGTTCTCGGCGCGGCGCACCACGATGACGTCCTTCACGCTGGGGCATGACTCCAGCGCCTCGTCAACGGCGGGCTTGAGCGGCAGCACGCTGCCGCGCCGGTAGCCGCCGTCGGCGGTGACGACCAGCTTCGCGCTGGCGTCGTTGATGCGGTCCGACAGGGCGTGCGAGGAGAAACCCCCGAACACCACGGAGTGCGTGGCGCCTATGCGAGCGCACGCGAGCATGGCGATGATGGCCTCGGGGATCATGGGCAGGTAGATGGCCACCACGTCGCCGGTGCGGATGCCCTTGCCCTTGAGAACGTTCGCGAAACGGCTCACCTCTATGAGCAGGTCGGAGTAGGTGAGCACCCGCTTGTCGCCCGGCTCACCCTCCCAGAAGAACGCCACCTTGTTGCCCAGCCCACGCTCGACCTGGAGGTCGAGGCAGTTGTAGGCCAGGTTGGTCTTGCCGCCCACGAACCACTGAGAGTGCGGCTCGTCCCACTGCAGCACCTTGTGCCACTTCTCGAACCAGTGGAAGCCCTCGGCAGCGTCGCCCCAGAAGCGTTCCGGATCGTCTATCGACTGCCGGTAGAGCCTCTCGTACTCTGCAGGGTCGGAGATGTTCGCCTGCTCCACGAACGCGCGAGACGGCCGGAACTGCCGGTTCTCTTGCAGTACAGAGTCGATGCTGTCGGTCATTTTCCCTCCAACCAAGGCACCTGGAGGGTGCCCGATCATGTGGCGGTAACACCACCTCCGCGCGAGGGGCCGCGGAACGGCGACCGAGCGCGCTCGGGGGCGAGCCTGTGGATGTAGTGGAGCATAGCTCAGCGTGGAAGGGCAGGCAACGCGTCAGCGACTCAGGCGCCGGGTTGCCGCCTGACGCGCTTGCGCCGCCCGCGGCGCCAGAACGAGGCGTCGAACACCACGAACACCGTCACCACTTCCAGCCGGCCCGCGAACATAAGGAACGTGAGCATGGCGCGGCTCACGGGATGAAGCGACTCGAAGGTGCCCAGCGGGCCGATCGGCCCCAGGCCGACACCGGTGTTGCCCAGACAAGCGATGGCTGCGGTGAACGCCGTGGGCAGGTCCTCGCCCATGAACACCAGGGTCAGGGTGCCCAGCAAGAAGAGCGCCAAGTACAGGGTGAGGAACGCTACCACGGAGCGCATGACCTCTTCCGGCACCACCCGGTTGCCCACCCTCACCGGCATGACGGCGCGGGGGTGGAGCGCGCGGCGCACTTCTCTCACGCTGTGCTTCACGATGATCAGCCAGCGCACCACCTTCACCCCGCCGCTGGCCGAGCCGGCGCTGCCGCCCACGAACAGGAGGAGCACGATCAAGGCCTGTGCCGGCAGGCCCCAGGTCGTGTAGTCCACGGAGGCGAAGCCGGTGGTGGTGGTGATGCTCACGGACTGGAACAGGCCGTGGCGCAGGCTCTCCCAGGGGCCGTAGGTGGGGCTGACGAGCAGTGCCAGCAGGAGGCCCACCACCAACACTATGGCCAGGTAGGCGCGCAGCTCGGCGTTCCGCAGGAGCGACCTGGGCTGCCCGCTGACGGCGCGGTAGAGGAGCGGGAAGCTCACGCCCGCCAGGAACATGAACACCACCGCCACCCACTGTGCGGCCGCGCCGTAGCCGGTCATGCCCAGGGGAACCGGCGAGAACCCCCCGGCGGAGAGGCTCGCCAGGGCGTGCGCCACGGCGTCGAAGGTGCCCATGCCGGCCAGCCGGAACGCCAGGGCGGCCACCAGCGTGAGGGCGGCGTACACGCCGAGCACGAGGGCGGCGGTGCTCCGCAGGCGCGGTGCCAGACGCTCCTGCGACGGGCCCGGCACCTCCGCGAAGAAGAGCTGGCGGCCGGCGATGGCCAGTTGCGGGAACACGGCCACGAACATGACGATGATGCCCACGCCGCCCACCCACTGGGAGAGCGCGCGCCACATGAGCAGGCTGGTGGCTACCGAGGTCAGGTCGGTGATGGTGGTGGCGCCCGTGGTGGTGAAGCCGCTCATGGCCTCGAACAGCGCGTCGATGGGCCCGAAGCCGCCGGCGAACAGGTAGGGGATAGCGCCGAGCGCCGGCAGCAGCAGCCAGGTGAGCAGCACGCTGCCCAGCGCCTCGCGCGGGCTCGGTTCCGCGTTGGGCGAACCCTGCCTTCTAAGGAGTGTCCCTACGATCAGCGCCACGCCGAGCACCACGAGGAAGCCCGTTGCAGCCTCTCTCAGCCAGTAGGCGTAAACGGCGAAGAGCGCGCCCGCGCCAGCCATCGCCAGGATGGCGGTGCCCAGCATGTACGAGAGGAACCGGCCGCGTAGCTGGTACGCGCTGTCCGGGATGGAGCCGCGCGGCAGAGATGGCGGCCCTGACACACCTGCGGGTGAGGGGCGCGAGGGGCTCACGGCCGGGCTGGCACCGGCGTTCCCTGCCGGTCAAGCCACTCTTCCACCTCGTCCACCTGATCCGGCGTGGTCACGAGGAAGAGGTGGTCGCCCGGCTGAACCTCGGTGAGCCCGTTGGGTACGAACACCTTGTTGCCGCGCTCGATGGCGCCGATGAGCATCTGCTCCGGCGTGCCCAGGTCCATGACGCGGGCGGCGGGCGCGTCGAGGGGGTAGATGGCCTCCGTCACTTCCGCGAAGTCCTCGATCGTGGCGAGGTGTTCCACCTCGTCCACGCGGAGCCAGTTGATGACCTCCTGCACGGCCACCGCCCGTGGCGTGAGCGGCGAATCGATGCCCACTCGTATGAACGCCCGGCGGTTGCGCGGCCTGCCCACGCGGGTGATCACCTTGGGTATGCCCAACTGCTTGGCCAGGAGCGAAACGAGGAGGTTCTTGCCATCGTCGTCCGTCACGGCCACCATCACGTCCGCGTCCTCAACCCGCTCCTGCTCGAGCAGTTCCAGGTCGGTGCCGTCGCCGCGCAGTATCAGCACGCCGGGCAGCCACTGCGCCAGCTTCTGACACCGTTCCTCCACCTCCTCGAAGACCGTGAGGTCGTAGCGGTACGGCTCCAAGTACTCGGCCACCATGAACCCAACGTTGCCGCCGCCCACGACCACCACCTTCTGTGGCCGCGCCCGCGGCGCGAAGCTACGCTGCACCGCCTTCATGCGCTCCGTGGTGCCCATGAACACCACGCGGTCCCCGGGCTCGAACTGGGTGGTGCCCACGGGGATGGCGAAGGCGTCTCCGCGGATCAGGCCTACGGCGAGCACGCCCGCCGGGAGGTCCAGCGTGGCGAGGGGGGTGAACATGTACGGGTCGCCGTCCTCGAGCAGGTACTCGAGCATGGTGATACGGCCGTTGGCGAAGCTCGCGCTGTCGATGGCGCGCGGCACACGCACGATGTCCGCGATCTGGCGGGCCAGCAGGCGTTGCGGCCAGAGCACGCGGTCGATGAGCAGGCCCACGGACTCGAAAGCGCCCTCGCGCTTGAAGGCGTCGATGTAGCGTTGCCGAGCCACGAACGCGAGCGTCTGCTTGGCGCCCAGCCCCTTCGCCGCCAGGCAGGACAGCACGTTGATGTCGTCGTTGTCGGTGCAGGCGATGAAGGCGCTGGCCCTGTCCGCCTCGGCGCTTCTCAGGTCTTCGGGGTCCGTGCCGTTGCCCTGCAGGAACTGCACGTCCAGGTGAGCGAAGGCCTCCTCACGCTCCGGGTCCTGGTCGATGACCGTAACGGCGTGCGACCGGTGCAGCGCGTCCGCGATCAGGGACCCGATCTCGCCGCCGCCGACGATGACTACCTTCATGGTTCGACAGTCTACGCCCGCCTGGACGCTGTCATGCCGACGAGGCCACTGACCAGGAGCCAGCCAAGTAGCAGGAGCGGCAACCACCGACCGTGCCGCACCCAGAACGTCACAGCCGTTTCCGGTTGGAAGGTGACGGCCAGCGTGCCGGCCGTGTGGCGCGGTAGCTCCGCCACGATCCTGCCGTAAGGGTCCACACCGGCAGTCACCCCGTCGTTGCCAGCACGCAGCAGCCAGCGGCGCGTTTCGATGGCTCGCATGCGCCCCATGTCGAAGTGCTGCCTGGCGCCGTTACCCACCCCGAACCAGGCGTCGTTGGTGCCGAGCACCAGCACTTCCGCGCCTTGCGCCACCATGGCGCGCTGCACCTGTGGGAACACGCTCTCGTAGCAGATGAAGGCGGCCACGGGCCCGAAGGTGGTGGCGAGCGGCTCGGGTCCGGCGCCTGGCAGTGTGCTGGCCAGCAGGGGCAGACCGAAGAGGCGGAACACGGCGCGGTAGACGCCTTCGAGTTGATCGATGAGCGGCCAACGTTCGCCGAACGGCACCAGGTACTCCTTGTCGTACCTGTCCAGCAGGGCGCTATGCGAGAGGCTGAAGAGCGAGTTGTAGCTGTCGCCCCACGTGCCCTCGTACGCCCTCCCGCCCACCACGAACGTGGCGCCCGGGGCCGTGGCAGTGATGATCGAGCGCTGCCCGCCGGCGTCGCCCCTGTCGAGCCCGTAACCGATCACGGCGCCCTCGGGCCAGACGACCAGGTCGAAGGGTCCGTCGGCGGCCGCGCTGCGGGTCAGGTCCAGATGGATCTCGAGTTCCGAGGCGGCGGACGCGGCCCGCGCGAACGGGTCCACGTTGCCCTGAACCAGCAGGGCACGCCTGGTGCCCTCCCCGGCAGAAGGGTCAGCTTCCGCTGCCAGGTCGGTGTTCAACCGGGGCAGCCTGGCGGTGCTGGTGCTGGGTAGGTGCGCGGCGCCCTGCCAGAAGGCCAGACCGATGAGAGCGGTCACGGCCAGCGTCGCGAGGCCCGCGTCTGCCAGCCGGCTCGGCCCGCCGCGGCCGCCGGCGCCCGCGAACGGCCACGCCAGCAGCGCGCTGCCCACAGTGCCGAGCAGGCTCAGGCCGTACACGCCCACGTACTCGGCCAACTGGGCCGGAGCCGTGTCCAACCAGCCGTAGCCGAGCGTTCCCCAGGGGAAGGCGAAGTAGCCCTGGGTGCGCGCCCACTCCACCAGCACCCACAACACGGGGAGCGTGAGCAGCGCCCTGGCGCCTGGCGGCCTCTCACGGCGGCCACCCGCCAGCACCCAGGCGCCCCAACAGGTGAGCCCCCAGAAGAGCGCCAGAAGCAGCACCATGAGCGGGAACACGAACCAGAACGCCGGCCCGAACAGAACGGCGAAGCTGCGGGGGAGCCACAGCACGTAGAGCGCGAAGAACGGCAGTCCGAACCAGAAGCCTGCGGCCAGAGCGGCGCGCGGGCGAGCTGCGCGCGCTACCACCACGAAGAGCGGCGCCAGCACGAAGAGCAGCGGCCACCAGCTGATGGGCGGCAGCGCCAGCGTGAGCGCGAGCCCGCACAGCGCGCAGAGAAGCGCGTTAGCCCGCCGCTTCGCGCCGAGCATCCTCAGGCGTTCGTGAGCAGTCCGGTGAAGAGCGCCACGCGCTGAAGCGTTTCCTTGACGCGGATGTGCTCGTTGCGCGCGTGAGGCCCGCTGCCCGCGGCGCCCAGACCGTCCAGCGTGGGCACGCCGAGCGCCGAGGTGAAGTTGCCGTCCGAACCGCCCCCGACTATGGACCCTTCGAGGGCGAGCCCCATGCCCGCGAGCACCTTCGCGGCCTGGTCGTATAGCGCCATGTTCTGCGGCGTGGCCTCCATCGGGGGCCTGTTGAGGCCGCCCGTGACCTTGAGCTTCACACGGCTGTCGCGCGGGGTGTAATCGGTGATGGCGCTCGTGATGCGTTCCGCCTCGCTGGCCTTGAGCACCCGGACGTCCACCGTGGCCACCGCCTCCTCGGCGATGACGTTCGTGGCGAAGCCCGCCTTGGCGGTGGTGACGTTCACGGTGGTGCCCATCACGCTGTCGCCCAGGTCCTCCACGTAGACCAGCATGTGCGCCAACTCGCGCAGGGCGCTGGCGCCGTCGGCCGGGTTGTTGCCCGCGTGAGCCGAGCGGCCCTGCAGCTCCAGCCTGAAGTCGCCCACCCCCTTGCGCCCCACCTTCAGTGCGCCGTCGTCGCGGCCGGCCTCCATCACGAACACGCGGTCGTGACGCCTGGCGAGCTCTTCTATCAGCTCCCGTGAGTGGTGGGAGCCCACCTCTTCGTCGGAGGTGAGCAGGAGCGTGACGTCGCCCGCCAGTGGGAGACCCAGTCGACCGGCGATGCGGACTGCGGTGAGGGCGGTGACTATGCCGGCCTTCATGTCCAGCGAGCCCGGGCCATGAACCGAGTCCCCGTCGCGCCGCCACGGCATCTCGGCCAGCGTTCCCAGGGGCCACACGGTGTCGTAATGGCACAGCACGAGGCTCTTGGGGCCGGCGCCACCCTGCATGCGCCCCTCCACGATGTCGCCCGTGCCGGGTCGCGGGTGGCGCACCGTCTCGAAGCCGTGCTCCTTCAGGAGCGCCTCCAGGCGGTCGGCCAGAGCGTTAAGCGCGTCCGCGTCGTAAGACGGGCTCTCGTGCGCTACCAGATCTGCCAGGATCTTCAGGTACTCGTCTTCGGCGGCGTAAGCCTCTTCAAGGATCTTTCGCGTCATGCCGCAATGCTACCCGCTTTGGCGGTTGCGGCTGCTTCCGCGGCGCCTCTTGCCACGCCTGCCGCCCTGCCGTTGCGCCTCCGGGTTGCCGAGTGTGGTAACCGGGGCGTTGGCGTGTTCCTCCAGGCGGTCGTGCCACAACTGTTCGGCCATGAGCCTCACGGTGGGTTCGTGCGTGGTGCGCGCGTAGCTGTAGCCCACCCGCAGGTCGCTGTCGGCCCGGCGGGCGTCCAGCGAACGACCGGCCTGGAAGCGTGAGAGGTAGACCTGGGCAAGGAGCACGTCCCGCATGCGCTGCGGCTTCACCGCGTGAAGCTCCCTGAGCGCGTCCTCGTAAGCGGCCATGGCGCCCCGCACGTCACCGCGCTCGGCCAGGGCCTTGCCGCGCTTGAAGTGCCGAGCAGCGTCGTAGAGGAGTTCGCGCATGGAGGCATGTTACCAGTGCTGCCGGCGAGCGGCGGCCGGCAGCGCGTGGCGGGCGGTCAGGCCTGAAAGCCCACCGATTCGCCTGCGATCTCTATCCTGTTGCGGCCCAGCGCCTTGGCGCGGAGCAGGGCGGCGTCTGCCTGATCCACCCAGTCCGTCAGCACCAGATCAGAGCCGGGCACGGTGCCGCCGGCCAGCCCCACCGAGGCTGCCAGCGGCCAGGCGATCTGCTCCATGGGTGCCGCAGAGAGCTCCCGCCTCAGACGCCGCATGGCGTCGACGGCTCCGGGAAGGTCCGTCACCAGCACCACGAGGAACTCCTCGCCGCCCCACCGCACCGCCAAGTCGTGCGGCCGCAGATGCCGCGCCAGGATGGCCGCTAGCTCCTGCAGCGCCCGGTCGCCGGTGGCGTGACCGTAGACGTCGTTCACGCGCTTGAAGTGGTCGATGTCGATCATGCCGATGCTGACCGCCTTGCCGTTGCGGTGCGCGTCGCTCACCAGTGCCGCTCCGCGCAGTTCGAAGCCGCGGCGGTTGAGGAGGTTGGTGAGGGGATCCGTCAGCGCCGCCGTGCGCCAGCGGTCGTGCTCCTGCACCTGCTGGATGCGCGCGGCCAGCAGCGGCGTGGCGATGTCGAGGGCGGCCGTGGCGTCCGGTTGCCGGTTGAAGAAGAGGCGCCCCACTTCCGTACCGCCGGTCACCAGGGGGTACGGGTAGCCGCTCAGCTCACCCTGGCTCCCTTCGGAGTGGACCTCGATGCCCTTCAGGTCCGGGATGCTCTTGAGGGTGCGGGCCATGAGCGCCGCCAGGGTGCCGCCGTCGCTGGTAGGACTCAGGGCTCGCTCCAGCAGGCCTGCCCAGGTCCTGTGCGCCTGCTGCGCCCGCATGTGGCGGTCGTCGTTGTTGTAGAGGATCACCAGCACGATGCCGAGCTGGAGGAACGCCAGGCTGCCTACCACGGCGAAGGCGTGCACGCCCCCGCTGGCCTCCGGGTGAGTCGAGATGAAGACCAGCATGCGCGCTGCCGCCAGCTGCAGCGTCACCACGGACACGGCGGCGGACGCGAAATCCACATGCAGGTCGTTGAGCTCCATGTAGACCCCCAGGCCCAGGCAGACGTAGCTGAGCAGCCAGAGGAAGAGGTAATCGGAATCGGTTCCCCCACCCAGCCAGGCGTAAGCGGCCGCAGCCAGCGCCCTGAGGAAGAAGCCCATGATCACCAGCAGGCGGCCCTCCGAGGCGCCGCTCTTCACGGTGCCGCCGAGGAACGGAAGCGCTGCCACCAGCAGCGCCAGCTCCACCAGCGGGAAGATGAGGCTGGCTGCGTTACTGGCGCCGTCTACGAGTAACCACAGCACGAGACCGACCGGGGGGATGGCGGCCAGAAGCAGCGAGCGCGGGAAGCGCCGGCCGGAGGCCGTGAGCAGGGCACCAAGCCAGGCGGCGGCGCCGAAGTAGTAGCCGAACTCCGTGATGAAGGTGGGGCTGAACGTGTCGTAGACCCGGTTTATGCTCCAGGCGGCCTCCTCGATGCCCCAGGCGGCCGCGCCGATTGCAGCCAACCGCCAGGACAGAGCCCGGGGCCGGCGCCAGAGGATGACCGCGGCCACCATGAGTGCCGCGGCCCCGAGTGTGACGATGGCCGCCGTGCGCCCGGCCAGCGACAGCGCGACCAGCGCCGCGAACGCTACCAGGAGCAGCCAGAACCTACGCGTCATGAGAAGGTCTCACTCGCGCGGCAGTCACGAAGAGTCACGAACCGTCCCCAATACCCCGCTCAACCTTGGTGCGCTCGATCGCGGTCCCGTAGCGGCCGCCGTGCGCTGTAGGCAGCGATTGAAACTGAAGTCGCCAAGTTCAGGGATTCTACCTGATTGCCCTGCGGGATCCTCACCCTGCAGGCGGGTGACCGCGCCAACGTGACGTCTGCACCGGCTTCTGCTCCCTGTGAGCTCCACTCGGGCCCGAACACCAAGCCGAACGGGCTCCGGAACTCCACCTCGTCGAGTTCGCCCTCGCCCTGCGCGTGGAACAGGTAGAGGTTGCGCCGCGCGGGCGGTGTGGCGCCCAGGTCGAGCGTCGCGTCGCTACCGCGGGGCACCCCGCCGTGTTCGGTGAGGTACTCGGAGAGGGAGTCGAAGACCTGACACCTGAGCGCGAAGCGTAAGCCGACGGAGGCGCGCACCACGTACGCGCCCCACTCGTCCAGGCGCGGCGCGACCAAGGCCAGATCGAGGATGTCGAAGGCCACGAGGCTGCGGATCGCGGTGCCCACGTTGCCCGGGTGGCTCGGGTTAACGAGCACCACATGGTCGAGCTCCTGCGCCAGCCTTTCGGTGCGCTTCCGCACCTGCGCCAGACAGAACACCGTGGCCTTGCGCCGCAGGCGTTCCACGGTGGGGTCCTCGCGCCGCGCCGGCACGCCCGCCGCTTCAGCGGCGCTCAGCAGCGGAGCCAGCTGCTCGGCCGGCATGCTCCCGTGCCAGAGGAAGACGAGCACGTCGCCCGGCCGCCGCGCCAGCGCCTCAGCCGCGCTGAAGCGCCCGAAGGCGTACGTGAAGGGCAGGTCCGCGCGGTAGGCGGGCAGGTTCACGCTTCCGCCTCGCCTCCCAGGTGGAACGGTCGCTCCAGCCCGCTCTTGGCGACCTCTAGCGCCTCTGGCGGCGCGTAGCTCAGGGCCAGCACGCCGCGGTACGCGCGCAGGGCGGCCTGGCGGTCGCCAGCCAGGTCGTGGAGTTCGCCCAGGCGCGCGAGAACGAAACCGGGCAGATAGTAGGGCTCCTGGAAGTCGCCGGCGGCCAGGGCTCCCAGCTTCTCCAGCGCCTCCGCGGCGTGACCGTGGGCCAGAAGCAGGTTGGCCTCGTGGTAGCGAGCCTCCGGCACGGCCAGGTTCCGTAACTGACCGAGGAGACCGGCTGGGTTCTCCACCTCGCCGCGCATGGCAACGTCGAGGAGCGAGCGCTGCTTCGCCTCGCTGGCAGCAGGCTCGCTGAGGGCGAGGCGGTGCGGCGGCTCCTCCACGGTGACGTGTCGGGCCAGGACCGTGCGCAGGGCCGCCAGGTCGTCCACTCCCACCAGTACCGCCACGTGAGCCCCGTCCTGGGCCAACACCCGCCCGGCCACCCGGTCCGCCCGCTCGGCCTGCCAGCCCGTGCCCGGTCCGTCACCGAAGGCGGTGCGGCGCAACTCGTCGTACTCCGCTATGGCCGGCACCAGCTCGGTGAAGATCCTGCCCAGGTCCAGAGCGCGCGACAACAGGTCCTCCACCGGAGCCAGAGCCGTCTTCATCTGCCGGAGGTGCCCCCTGCCGGCCTCGAACTCACCGAGGTAGCGCATGAACGCCTCCTCGTCGCCCGCCTCGCCCGGCTCGCCGGGTGTGCCAGCCACCGAACCGACCGCCACCACGGGTACGCTGCGGCGCTGCGCCCACGGCACCACCGTGTGGGGCAGGGCTATCTCGCTCGTGGCGCGCCAGTCCGGGGCGGAAAGGGCCCCAGGCGCCAGCGGCGCCAGCGCCACCAGATCTGGTTCGAGGAGCTGCAGGAGCTCACGCACGTGGACGACGTTGTAGAGGGGAAAGCGCGTGTGGAACGGTCCCACCAGGGGGATGACCGTAACGCGGCGTGGCACGTTCATGCACCAATGGTAAGGGTCGCCAGGCCGTGAAGAGCGCGGTAAGGTAGCTTACTCGGCCGGACGGACCGGCTCCAACGCCTACCTGCATTAGGACGGTCTCATGTACCGAACGGAAAGACAACCTGCTTGGCAACGCGACGTGGCGTGGGCCAGCGCGCTACTGCTCGCGCTGCTCGCGCTGCTGGGAACGCTTCTTGTCAGCCTCGCGCAGCTCAGCGATCAGACCACGGGGCAGGCTGCGGAGCAGGCCATCCTGAGGCTCACCCTCCGGCCCGGCGGCGATGGCAGTCTGGTCGAGGTGCGCACGGGGGCGGGCTACGTGCCCGGCCAGCCGCTCATGCTGCTGCCCGGCATGCAGATCTTCGCCGACGCCACGGAGGTACCCACCTTCACCGTGGCCGACGCCGTCAGCCGCAGCGCCGGCGTGCTCTCCGATCGGCTCGTGGCCGGTGGCCAGGGCGCGCTACTCGAGGTGCTGAGTAACGAGACGCTGAGCCGTCAGTTCCGGCTCGCCCTCGCCGGCCCCGTGCCGCAACTCGTAGCGGGCGCCATAGAGGCCGAGATGGCGGGCGGCGGCCTCGACGATGGCACGCGCGCTGCGGACTGGCCGGCTCAGGCCGCCGCCAACCCCGGTCAGCCGGTTCAGCCGCTGGTGGGCGTGTTCATCACTTTCCCCGTTAGCCAGGTCCAGAGCATGAACCCGCGCCAGATGGGCGGCGCCATCATCGCCGCCCTGACAGACAGCGTGCTCGAGGGCGGCCTGGAGCGAACGCTCGCGCTGATCACCAACGACAACCTGCGCGCCCGTCTCACCAGTGGGGTAGATACGGTGGCGCGCGCCCGGCTGCACGAACTCTTCAGCGCGATGCTCGCCGGCAGCGAGGCGGAGATGGAGTCGCGCCTGGCCGAGGCCAAGGCCGCCCTGGCCGGTGTGGATGCCCCGGCCGATAGCCTGACCGGCTTGCTTCCGGCGGCCGAACTGGCGGGTCTGACCGCCGCTCAGGCAGAGGAGCGGGTGCTGGGAGCGTTGGCCGAACGTGCCTGGCGCGGGGGCGGCGCGCTCGCTGCAGCACAACTGACCAGACCCGAGCAGGTACAGCGCGTCTCGGCAGCCGCCGGCGTGCTCGACCTCTTCTCCTCCAGAGCGCATGGGCGCTACCTCACCTGGAGCTGGCTTGCCGGTCTCGCCGCGGTGCTGTTCGCCGTGTTGCTGGTGGGGTTCTCGCGCGGGAAGCTCAGGCTGGCCAACCCCGGCTTCGCGCTGACCATCGGTGCGGGCCTGGGGGCCCTGGCGTTCTACAGGCTCGACGCCGCCCTGCCTGCCGCCGCGGGCCTGCCGCTGGGAGCGGGCGCGCAGGGCGTGTTCGCCGCCCTCGGTGGGCTGTTCGCCCACGGGGTGCGTAGCCTGCCCGCAGAGGTGTTGCAGGTGCCGCTGCGCAACTACCTCTTCGTGGGCGGCTTCGGGGCCGCGCTCGTGTTGCTGGCCCTGCTGTTATGGCTGCTTGGGGGCTTGCGCCCGCGCCGGCGTAGGTTCCGCTGAGCGGCGCGGGCGCGCCTGCACCCCTGGCTTGTTGAGACCTTCCTGAGCGACTAGCGCGTTTGGTACGCGTCGGCGAACGCCTGCAGAGCGCCGCCCGGTGCCGCCAGGTGCGCGACCTCGCCGTATCCAAGGGTGGCCGTGAAGCTGCCCTGCACGTAGGGTCCCACGGCGTACGGGTCGAAGTGGAAGGAGAGCCCGTCCGGTCCGAGGGTGAACGTGCTCAGGTCTTCCACCGTTAGATCGGTGATCTCTCCGCTGATCACTGCGTCCGCTTTCTGTGCGGCAAGGTCGCCGAGCACGCCGGTTACCACCGCGCTCAGCCAGTCGGCGTCGGGTGCGAACAGCTCCTCGAGACCAACGAGCAGCACGTCCGCGCCGGAGGCTTCCACCAGCAGGCTCTCGCTGTGGCTGTTGGGGTGCGCGCCGCCCGTGAAGTAGTCGAAGGTGACCAGCAGGCTGCGAAGATCACCAGCAGCTCCCACCAGGTCAACGGCCTCATGGTGCGTCCAGGCCCAACCGAGGCCTTCGCCCGCGTCAACCATGCCGCGCCCTTCATCCACCCACTCTGCCATGCGCTGCGTGGCCGCGCGCTCCAGGAGCGCGTTCAGGCCCGCCACTCCGTCCGTGAAGCGCGGGTAGGCGTACGACACGTCTATGCGGCCCTCGACCAGGCTGCCGAACGCGTACTGCGCCACGCGCTCGAGCGTGCCCGTCTGCGCGGCAGAGCCGGACGCGGCGTCCAACCGCTCGAGTTGCACGCTCAGCGTGGTGCCATCGTCGTCCCAGTCCAGGCTGCGCGTGCCGAGCAGGCGCGCTGCCGGCTCGGGCAGGTCACCGGCGTCCTCGGCGCCGTTGGGTTCGGGCAGGTAGATGGCGCTGGACGGCGCCTCGTTCAGTGGCACCGCGTGGAGGGTCACCGCGAACGTGCCGTCCTGCTCGTGGGTGCCGGCGCCCGCCAGCACCACCACGGAGCCCGCCTGCGTGAGGCGCGCGAAGGCGACGTCGTTGGCGCCCAGCGTGAGGTCGAGCTGCACGCTCTGGCCAGCCAGGTCGCCCTGGTAGAGGGCGCGCCAGGAGTAGTCGCCACCTTGCGCCGCGGCTGGCGCGGCTGCGGCTAGGAGCAGGATCAGGCTGAAGAGTGTACGGGTAACGGTTCGTTTCATGCCTAAGAGTCTAAGGCCGCATAGGGCCTGCTCCATGTGAGGCGCGTTAGAGTGGCTTCAGTGCTTACAGATCAACAGGGGAAGCGCCGCAAGGCGCTGTTGGTCATCCACGGCATCGGCGACCAGCCGCCACTCCGGGCCCTGGGGGCTTTCGTCCAGGGCCTATGGCGGCAGGCGCGACCGGGCATGCCCGGCGAGCCAGAAGCTGCCGCTGCGCCCACCGCCGTCATCGTTCACCTGGCCGGCCGCTCGCGGCCGCTCGTTCGCCTACCCAGCAGCGTGCTGGGCGAGCACGAGCTAGACGTGGTGGAGTACCACTGGGCTGAACACGCGGTGGGAGGCATGAGCGCCGGCGCCACCTTCGGCTGGTTGCTGGAGGTCGTGGTGGCGGGACTCGACTTCAGGCGGCAGGTGCCCTTCCTGCTGGCGGGTACCTCCCGGGCAGCTGCGCTGCCCCTGGTGCTCCGCCAGTTGTTGCAGGTGGCCGGCCTGGCGGGCGTGGCCTCCGCGCTCCTCGTGGCCGGCCTGCTGGTGGGCGCCAGGGCCGGGGAGGCATGGCGGGCCACGCGCGCCGCCGTGAGCGCCCTGCCGGAGCTGCCTACCCTGCCGGTGGTGGCCGCTCTCGTGGCTCTGTTCTGCCTGGTCGCCGCGCTGCTCGTGCTCGGATACGACCTCTTCATCGCGCGGCAGGAAGCGCGCCGCGTTCGGAAGGCGCACGCCTCCATGGGTAGCGCCGAGGCCGCCTGGGACGGCATGTACGCCCCCGCTGCCGCTCGCTGGTCCGCTCCCGGCTGGGCCGTTCTCGTGGCCGCGCTGACGGGCGCGGCGTGGCTCGCGCACTGGCTGCGGCCCGTGCTGGCGGAGTATGGAGTGGCGCTCGGCACGCTGCTCGCGGAGCCAGGGGTGTCCGTCGGGTTGGCGGCCCTCGCGACGCTGCTGGTAGTGCGCTCCCTGCTCCTCAGCCACGTGGCAGACATCGCTCTGTACGTCACCTCGGACCGGCTCTCGAGCCGCGCCCGCACGCGCCGCGCGATCCTGGACGAGGGCGAAGCGCTGCTGCGTGACCTGCTGGCCGCGGACTACGACGGCGTGTACCTGGCTGGCCACTCCCTTGGCAGCGTCGTGGCGCTCGACCTGCTGGACCGCATGGCGCGGTCCGGTGCGGCAGGTCAGCAGGAGGAGTTGGCGAGGGTGAGCGGACTGCTCACCTTCGGGTCGCCACTAGACAAGGTGGCCTACTTCTTCCGCCAGAGACCGGCCGAGGGCGAGACGGTGCGGGCGCAGCTCCTCGACCGCCTTCACGGCGTGAGGCGGCGGGCTGACATGCGCGACCACGGTCCCTACGTGATGGCGGCTCACGAGCAGCCGTTCGAGCACGTGGACTGGCTGCAGGTGCACGCTCCGGGCGACCTGCTGAGCGACAGGCTCAACCACTACCGTGTGAGCAGGCGCCTGGTGCTCCCGCGCTACAACCCGCTCACCGCGCACAACTCCTACTGGCGCGACGAGCGCTTCTTCGAGGGCGCGCTGGCGTGGCTGCGTGGAGGCCACGGAACGTAGCGCACCGGTGCTAACCTGACGGGCATGAGCGAGACTCCTGACTGGGCCCCCGAACCCGGTGATAGACCGCGGATAACCGTCGTTGGAGCTGGCATGGCCGGCAGTGAGGCGGCGCTGGCCGCCGCTGGTCTCGGCGTGGCGGTGGACTTGGTGGAGATGCGTCCGAAGCGCCTCACGCCCGCCCACGTCTCCGGCGAGTTCGCGGAGATGGTGTGCTCCAACAGCTTCGGCGGCGAGGCCGAGAACAACGCCAAAGGCCTGCTGCAGGCCGAGATGCTGGCGGCCCGCGGCGTGATCATGCGCAGCGCCCACGCCAACCGGGTGCCCGCCGGTGGCGCACTGGCGGTGGACCGCCACGAGTTCAGTCGCGCCGTCACGGCGGAGGTGCGAGCCCACCCGCTCATAACCGTGCGCGAAGAGGAGCTCACGGCCGTGCCAGAAGGCGTAGCCGTGCTGGCTACCGGCCCACTCACCTCGGACGCGTTGGCGGCGAGCATCAGCGAGCTCGTGGGCGAGGGTTTCCTGGGCTTCTACGACGCGGCAGCGCCCGTGGTGGCGTTCGACTCCATCGATATGAGCGTGGCCTACCGCAAGGGGCGTTACGGCCAGGCGGCCGATTACATCAACCTGCCCTTCACGAGCGAGCAGTATGGGGCGTTCATGGAGGCTCTCGCCGCGGCGCGCTCGCATACCCCGCGCGACTGGGAGAACCTCGAGTTCTTCGAGGGCTGCATGCCCATCGAGGAGCTGGGTCGGCGCGGTGAGGACACCCTGCGCTTCGGTCCCATGAAGCCGGTGGGGCTGGAGCACCCGGAGACTGGGGAGCGCTTCCACGCCGTGGCGCAACTGCGCCAGGAGGACCAGCGTGGGCAGATGTGGTCGCTGGTGGGTTTCCAGACGGGCCTGAAATGGGGCGATCAGAAGACGCTCGTGCAACTGATCCCCGGCCTGCAGGACGCGGAGGTGGTGCGCTACGGGGTCATGCACCGCAACACCTACCTCAACGCTCCCAGCCTGCTGGCCGACACCTTGACGGTGAAGCAGCACCCGCGCCTGTTCGTGGCCGGGGTGCTGGCAGGTACCGAGGGCTACCTCGAGTCGTCCGCCACCGGCTGGCTCGCCGGCACCAACGCCGCCCGCACCGCGCTGGGCCTGCCGCCGGTGGTGCCGCCGGAGGAGAGCATGCTCGGCGGGCTCACCCGCTACCTGGCGGGCGCCAACCCCGACGGCTTCCAACCCATGAACGCCAACTGGGGGCTGGTGCCCGAGATGCCCAAGGTGAGGGGTCAGGGCAAGCGCGAGCGGCGCGAAGCCATGTACTGGCGGGGGCTCAACGCGTTCTCCGACTGGCTCACCGAACTGGCCCCGCGCGCTGTCGCCGCGGACCACGTGAGAGAACCCGCCCTGACCGCCCTGGATGCCTGAAGCGGTGAGCACCTCGCTGGTCGTGGACCTGCGTAGCGACACCGTGACCACCCCCACGGAGGCCATGCGCCGCGCCATGGCCGCCGCTGAGGTCGGTGACGACGTCTACGGCGAAGACCCCACCATCAACCGCCTTCAGGAGCGCCTGGTGGAACTGACGGGCCTGCAGGCCGCGCTGTTCGTGCCCTCGGGCAGCATGAGCAACCAGATCGCGCTGGCGGTGCACTGTCGCCGCGGGAGCGAGGTCATCCTCCCGGAAGGGGCGCACATCTACGAGTTCGAGCCCGGCGCCATGGCCCAGATCGCGGGCGTGGTGCCACGCCTCGTCCGTGCCCCCGGTGGGGTCCCCAGCGCGGCCGCCGTGAACGCTGCCATCCGACGCTCGCCGCACCAGGCGCCCACTGGCCTCGTAGCCCTCGAGAACACCCACAACATGGCCGGCGGTGCGGTGGTGCCGCTCGAGCGGCAGCGCGAAGTCCAGGCCGTGGCCCGCGAGAACGGCCTCCCCATCCACTTGGACGGCGCTCGCGCGTTCAACGCCGCCGCCGCGCTGGGGGTGAGCATCGGCGCCGTGTGCGCCGGGTTCGACAGCGTGTCCATCTGCCTCAGCAAGGGGCTCGGTGCGCCGGTCGGGAGCGTGCTGCTGGGCTCCGCGGAGTTCATCCAGGAGGCCCACCGCTACCGCAAGCTGCTGGGCGGCGGCATGCGTCAGGCGGGCGTGCTGGCGGCGGCCGCTCTGGTGGCCTTGGAAACGGGTCCGCAACTCCTGGTTGAGGACCATGCCCGCGCCAGGCGGCTGGCGGAGGGCCTGACCGGCCTGCCCGGGCTCAGCCTCGACCTGGCCACGGTGCAGACGAACATGGTCTACCTGCGGGTAGAGGGGCCGGGCGGCGTGCCCGCCGCAGCCGCGCTGGCAGAAGCGTCCGCCGCCCGTGGAGTGCGCTTCAACGCGCTCGGCCCTGATCAGGTGCGGCTGGTCACGCATCACCAGGTGAGCGACGCCCAACTGGAGCGCGCGCACGAGGTGATCGCAGAAGAGGCCCAGCGGCTCGCGGTGCGAGGCGCCGCGGCGCACGGGTGAGGCGTGGTGGCCCGCGCCGCACAGGTGCTGCTGCTGGCGCATCCCGCCGGCCACTCGCTTAGCCCCGCCATGCACGGCGCGGCCTTCGCGGCGTTGGGGATGGACGCCGAGTACAGAGCTCTCGACGTGCCGCCCGGCGCACTGGCGCAGGCGGTGGCGCGCCTCGCCGAACCGCAGTTCCTCGGGGCCAACGTGACCGTGCCGCACAAGGAGGCGGTGGTGCCCCTCATGCACGAGCTCACGCCCGCGGCGCGCTCCGTGGGCGCGGTGAACACCATCGTCAACCGGGCCGGGCGCCTGGTGGGGCACAACACGGACGGTGAGGGCTTCCTGCGCGCGCTGGACGAACTGCCGCTGGAGGCGAGAACGGCCGAGACCGGCTCGGCGCCGTCTCACGGCGGGCTGGCCGGTGCCACCTGCGTGGTGCTCGGCGCAGGCGGCGCGGCGCGCGCGGTGGTGCACGCGCTCACGGGCGCCGGCGCGCACGTGCACGTGCACAACCGCAACATGGCGCGCGCGGAGCGCCTCGTGGCGGACCTGGCCACCGGTGGCCGTGGGAGCGTGGCCGTGGCCCAGGACGTGAGCGCGCTCCTGCCCCACACGGACCTGCTCGTCAACACCACCAGCGTCGGCATGAGCGGCGGACCGGAGCCGTCCGGGCTGCCGCTCCTCACCGCCGCGCAACTGGCCACGCTGCCTGCCACGGCCCGCGTGGCCGACCTGGTGTACAGACCCGCCCGCACACCGCTTCTAGCCGTGGCCTCCGGGCTCGGCCTCCTTACCCAGAACGGCCTGCCCATGCTCGTTTGGCAGGGGGCGCTGGCGTTCGCGGAGTGGACGGGTCGGGAGGCGCCCGTAGACGTCATGCGGGCGGCCGCCGAACAGGCACTTGCCACCGCGCCAGGCTGAAGCGCCTGGCCCGTTCGGGCTCGACACGAGCGGGCGGTCGCCCGTGTTCCACGGTGCCGGGCTCGTGACGGTACACTCGCACACGTGCGCGTAGCCATCCTCGCAGATGTTCATGGCAACCTGCCGGCCCTGGAGGCCGTGCTTGCCGACGTGGCCGCGCAGGGCGTGGATCGGCTCATCGTCAACGGCGATTCCGTGAACCGCGGACCCGAGAGCGTGCCGGTGATGCGCACGCTCCAGGGCGTCGAGCACGACGCGGTGATGGGCAACCACGACGACGTGATGCTGATGATCGTGGAGCGCCGCGACGTGGACGTGGACCCCTGGTACCTGGACCCGTTCTGGGCCAGCGCCAGGCTGGCGGCGGAAGAGGTGGAGGCGGCCGGCCTGCTGGACACCATCCGCGCCATGCCGCTCACCCTCAGGCTCGAGGAGCCGGGGGCGCAGAGCCTCCTCATCAGCCACGGCAGCCCGCGGCACTACCGGGAAGGCATCGGACCGCGGACCACGCCCGAGGTCATCTCCGAGATCACCCAGGAGCACCCGGCCGACGTGCTGGTGGGCTCGCACACCCACAGGCCGTACCTCGCCACGTGGGGGCGCTACACGGTGCTCAACACGGGCTCCGTCGGCACGCCGTTCAACGGCGACCCGCGCGCGCACTACCTCATCCTCACGCTGCAGAGCGGCAGATGGACGCCCGAGTTCCGGCGTGTGCCGTACGACCGCGCCCGCGCGCTGCACGCCTTCGAGGACTCTGGCATGTTGGAGCGTGGCGGTCTCTCAGCCACCATCTTCCGGGAGGAACTCCTGCACGCCCGCTCCTACATAGTGCCGTTCCTGATGTGGTGCGAGGAAGAGAAGCTGGCGCGGAGCCCGGAGATGTGGGCGGAGTACCGCCGCATGCGGGCCAGCCGGTTCATGCTGCCTGACGAGCCCCGTAGCGTCAGGTCTTCGGAGGAACCATGAGTGCGGAGAGCGGTGAGGACCGCAGGGGACGCTGGACCGATTTCGGCGCGATGTGGCGAGCCACGCTGGGGCGCTGCCCCAACTGCGGTGGTGGCGGTGTGTTCACGTCGAACTGGGGTGTGGGCGACACGTGCCCTACCTGCGGAGTGCGCTTCGAGCGCGAATCGGGCGCATGGTTGGGCGCCTGGGTGATGGCCTACACCGTGGCGGTTGTACTGCTCGTCATCGAGGCGCTCGTGCTCATATTCAGGTTCGGGCTGTTCCAGGGGTTGGAGTGGGTGCTCATAGCGTCCGGCATAGCGGCAGTGGTGCTGCTCTACAGACCCGTCAAGGGGTGGTGGTTGTGGTGGATGTGGGCCGCCGGCTTCATCCACCGGGACGGCGAGGACGAGAACGCCCCCGTGCAGGGGGCGTGATCGGTTCAGGCAGGGGCGGCGCAAGGGCGCCGGTGGGCCGGTCGGGCCGCGTGGTTCAGGCGCGGGAGCGGCGCAGCATGACGAGCAGCGTGGTGATGATGCCGAAGGCCACCAGCGACAGGAACGGGATGGTGATGAACCCGAGCCAGTTGATGTACTGAACATCGCACGGGACCCCGGCGCGGCAGACGGCGGACGAGCTGATCCACTCCACCTTCTGCTCCAGGTAGTGGAAACCGGCGACCAGCGTGCCCAGCACGGAGAGCGGCAGTGCGTACCGCGTGACGCTCTTGTCCTGCTTGTAGGCCGCGATGCCCAGGATGATCACCAGCGGGTACATGAGGATGCGCTGGTACCAGCACAGGGTACAGGGCACGAAGAACCTGACCTCACTGAAGTAGAGGCTGCCCAGCGTTGCGACTGTAGCCATCAGCCAAGCGGGATAAAGCTGCGGGGCCCGCATGCGGGTCAGTTGGCCGCGTTTCGGATGGCGGTACGGATGTTGGCGAGGGTGGGGTTCGCGACGACGCGCCCGTCCACTACCACGGAGGGGGTGCCCGTGAGGTTGAAGCCGCTGGCGGCTGCCACGTCCGCGGCCACCGCGTCTGAAGCGGCGGTGCTGGAGACGCAATCGCGGAGAGCGCCACCGTCGATGTCGGGACCGTAGGAGATCACGAAGTCTATGGCGTCGGCGCGGCTACGCATGGTGCTTTGGGCGCGCATCATCATGGGCTCGAGCTCTGTGAAGGCGTCGTTGCTCTGGTTGTACACGCACTCACCGACCATGGCCACGTCGCGGCTGATGACCGGGTTGACCACGGGGAAGTTCACGAAGTAGAGCGCGGCCACGCCCGTGTCCACGAACTCCTGCCGCAGGACCGGGGTGATCTGGTCGCTGAACGAAGCGCAGTGTGGGCAGAGGAAATCGAAGAAGATGGCTACCTTAACGGGCGCGTCGGCGCTGCCGAGGCGCGGGTTGGCGCTGTAGTCGATACTCCCACTGGCCGTGCTCGCCGTGAAGCGGGGAACGATGGCGAAGCCGGCGATGACCAGAATCACGGCGATGGCGGAGATCAACATGAGTCGCTGCGGGTTCATGTTCCAGAGTCTACAGAAACGTGCGGCCCAGCGGTTGTGCTCCAGGATGCGGGCTAGCATTGAGCATGACTGCGAGCCAACCGACCAGCTACAGAGCGCTGCGCGTGCACGTTGAGGAAGATGGCGTGCGCCGAGCCGTGGAACAGGTGCCGTGGAGCACGCTCCCGGCGGGGGACGTGACCGTGCAGGTGGCGTACTCCTCCCTGAACTACAAGGACGCACTGTCTGCCAGCGGCAACCGCGGCGTGAGCCGCAACTACCCGCACACGCCCGGCATCGACGCCGCCGGCCACGTGACCGACTCCACCGACCCGCGCTTCCAGCCCGGCGACGCGGTTCTCGTGACCGGCTTCGACCTGGGCATGAACACCCCGGGCGGCTTCGCGGAGTACGTGAGGGTGCCGGCGGAGTGGCTGGTGCCACTGCCGCCCGGTCTGACGGCGCGAGACGCCATGGTGCTCGGCACGGCCGGTCTGACGGCGGCCATCGCCTTGGAGCGGCTCGCGTTCGCCGGAGCGACGAGTGAACTGGGTCCGCTGGTGGTGACGGGCGCCTCCGGTGGCGTGGGCAGCCTGGCGGTGGCCCTGGCCGCCGCGGCAGGTTACGAGGTGATCGCGAGCAGCGGCAAGGAGGAAGCCGCCGAGCTGCTCACGAGCCTGGGCGCCAAGAGCGTGCTGGGCCGCGCACCGCTGAACGAACCCACCGACCGGCCGCTTCTGAAGTCCGCTCACGGCAGCGCCATCGACACGGTGGGCGGCACCACTCTGGAGAACCTCATCAAGGGCACCGCCATCGGTGGTGCCGTCGCGGCCTGCGGGCTCGTTGGCGGCGCCGACCTGAACCTCACGGTGCACCCGTTCATCCTCCGCGGTGTGGCGCTGCTCGGCGTGGACAGCCAGCACCTGCCCATGGCGGCGCGGGAGGACCTGTGGAGTTCGCTGGCCGGCTCGGACGCCGTGCGGCGGGCGGTGGCGCTGCCCGGCCTCGTCACGGAAGTGGGGCTCGACGAGCTCGAGCAGCAGATTCAGCTCATCCTGGCCGGAGGCGTGATGGGCCGCGTCGTGGTGAAGCTATGACGTCAGCAGTACCCGGTAACCCTGGCAACGGTTGGTAGAGTGCCTTTTGGAAAGGCGGCCGCCGGCCGCCGACAAGCACCACCAGCCATCTCAAGGAGGAATACTCATGGCGTTCACTCTTCCCGACCTGCCTTACGCGTTCGATGCTCTGGAACCTCACATCGACGCCGCCACCATGGAGATCCACCACGGCAAGCACCACGCTGCCTACACCAACAACCTCAACGCCGCCGTTCAGAAGCACGACTCCCTGGCGGGCAAGAGCGCCGAGGCCCTCGTGTCCGACCTGGACGCCCTGCCGGCGGACGTACGCACCGCCATCCGCAACAACGGCGGCGGCTTCCTGAACCACAACCTGTTCTGGCAGGTCATGGGCCCCAACGGTGGCGGCACGCCCTCCGGCGACCTCGCCAAGGCCATCGACGCCGCCTTCGGCAGCTTCGACGCCTTCAAGGAGAAGTTCGCTGCCGAGGCCGGTGGGCGCTTCGGTTCGGGTTGGGCCTGGCTTGCGGTTGGTGCAGACGGCGGGCTCAAGCTCTACTCCCTCCCCAACCAGGACTCACCCCTCATGCAGGGCGACACGCCGATCCTGGGCGTGGACGTGTGGGAGCACGCCTACTACCTCAACTATCAGAACCGCCGGCCCGATTACGTGAAGGCGTTCTTCGAGGTCGTCAACTGGCCCGCAGTGGCGGAGAAGTACGCGGCTGCCACCAAGTAGACGTCGGGTCTGAGCCGGGGGCAACCAGTGCCTCCTGATCAGAACCGCTAGGCAGTAACAGGGAGCGCCATCACGGCGCTCCCTTCCTCGTTCTACGGTCGGTCATGAACGACCTGCTTCGCGACCGCCTCACGCAGTTCCTGGTGCTCGGCTGCCTGCTGATGGCGGCCGCCGCCATGCTGCCGAGGCTGCAGGCGCGCCCCCGCCCGGTGCGCGTGGAGCAGCCGCTCATAACCGTTTCGGTGGAGGGGCAGGTGGCGTACCCGGGCGTTTACCAGCTCGAGTTCGGCGCCCGGGTCGCCGACCTGCTCGAGGCCGCCGGCGGCCTCAGGCCCTCCGCTGCCAGGGCGCTGGTTGCCCTCGCCGCCCCCGTCACGGACGGCGAGGTGGTGCTGGTGCCGGCGCTTACCTCTGGTGCCGGCACCACGCGGGTGAGCCTCAACTCCGCCTCCTCCGTCACACTGCAGACCCTCCCTGGCGTGGGGCCCGCCATCGCCGAGCGCATCATCGAGCACCGGCCGTACTCCCGGCTGGACGACCTGATCCGCGTGCCTGGCATCGGCGAGCGCACCCTGCAGCGCCTGCGGCCCCTGGTGGGCCTCTGAGGTGCAGCGTGCGAACGGGTGTGCCTGCGGGCATCTTCGTGCCGTGGCCGCAGCCGCTGGCCGTGGGCATGATGCTCGGGGTGGCGTGCGCCGCTCGGCTTGCGCCAGCGGTGGCGGCCTGGGTCGGTGGAGCGGTGCTCGTGGGCGTGCTCTGCCGACAAGCCGTCTCGCGGGCGCCGTGGCCCACCACCTTGGACCCGCGCCGGCCGGCCGCGTTGCTCGGGCTCCTCACTCCCGTTCTCATAGGTAGCGGGTGCGGGCTGCTCCGCCTGGCGCTTCACGAGGCGCAGCCGCACCCCCTGACGGGCCTGCACGGGCAGGTGCTCACTTGGGAGGGCCGTAGCGACGGCGCGCTGCTCACCACGGTCAGCCCGGTACCTGCGCGCCTCGTGCTGGTGGCGCCGCGCGGCGGCTGGCCTGCCGGAGAGGCGCCCACCGGGTTCATGCGGGTGGAGGGGGTGGCGGAGCCCGCCGCCGGCCTACGCAACCCCGGTGGGTTCGACTACGCGGCCCACCTCCTGCGGCGTGGGGTGCACGCCCAGCTCTTCGTTCGGGAGTACCACGTGGAACCCCGGCTGCCGGCGCGGCAACGAGTGCAGCGCGGCGTGGAGGCCGGCCTGAGCCCGGCGGCTGCAGCCCTCATGTCTGCCATGACGCTGGGTCTGCGCCACGGCCTGGGCGAGGTGAGGGAAGCGTTCGGCGCCGCCGGCATGGCGCACCTTCTGGCGCTCTCGGGCCTCCACGTCGGTGTGCTGCTGCTGGCGTTCGAACGGCTGCTCGCTTTCCTGCCCCGGTGGCGGGCGCCGGTGTTGGCGCTGGCCGCGTTGCTGTTCGTGTGGCTGGTGGGCCCCAGCCCCAGCGTGGTGAGGGCCGCCACGATGGCGTTGGCGGCTCTGGCCAGCCGCGCCTTCGGTGCCGGGCGCGTACAGCCGTGGACCGCCTTGGCGCTGGCTGCGCTGGCAGGGCTGTTCCACGCTCCTCAGATGCTCTTCGACCTCTCGTTCCAGCTCTCCTACCTCGCGGTGGCCGGCATGCTGCTCCTGCTGCCACCGTGGCTGCGGCGCCTCGGCGTGGTTCCCGGGGGCGCCGGCGCGGGCGCGTCGGCCGCTCTACTCGCGGAGCCGCAGCTCGCGCTCATGCCGGCTGCCTCGTGGCGGCGTGGCAGGCGCGCGGTGCGTCACGCTCTCCTCTCGGGCCTGGCGGTGAGCAGCGCCGCGCAGCTGCCCTCTCTCTCCCTGGTGCTCGGCTCCTTCGGCGTGCTGCCCGTGTTCTCGCCGCTCGTCAACGTGGTGGCCGTGCCGCTGGCGGGGCTGCTCGTGCCGCTCGGGTTCCTTGCCGGCATGCTAGGCCTGGTGGCGGAGCCGCTGGCGCGAGCGGTGAACCTGATCATCGGTCCGCTGGCGCACCTACTGATCGGGCTGGCCGAAGCGGGCGCCCGACTGCCCTCTCTGCAGTGGGGCGAGGTCGGTTGGCTCGGGCACGTCTGCTGGGCCGCGTTCCTGGTGGCCCTCAGCGCCTGGGCCTGGCGCCCGGGCAGGCTCAATCACACGGCCTGCGTGGCGCTGGTGGCGAGTGGGGTGGCGTGGGCCGTGCCCGCGCCGCAGGCGCCGCCCGACTTGTGGTTCCTCGACGTGGGGCAGGGCGACGCCGTGGTCATACGCCTGGGAGGTGGCGAAGCCGTGTTGGTGGACGGTGGCGGTTCGCCGTTCTCCGATCACGACGTCGGCAGCCGCGTGGTGCTCCCTGCGCTTAGGGCACTCGGCGTGAGGCGGCTGGCGCTCGTGGTGGCCACCCACCCCGACGCCGATCACGCAGAGGGCCTGCTACCCGTGTTGCAGAGCATGCCCGTGGGGTTGTTCGTCACGGGCCCACCCGCACCGGAGGTAGCCCTGGACGCGCGACTGCGGGACGTGGCGGCGGAGCGCGGCGTGCCGGTGCACGTGGCTCGCCGTGGCGAACGGATCCGCCTGCCAGGCGGGCGGTTGACGCTGGACGTCCTCAACCCTCCGGCGCTCCCTCAAGCTTCCGTGAACGAGGGTTCGGTGGGGCTGGCGTTGCGGGTGGACGGCGTAGCGAAGGCGCTGCTCCTCGGCGACCTCGGGCTACGCTCCGAACCCGAACTGGCGGCGCCGCCGGTTGACCTGCTCATGGTGCCGCATCACGGCTCTCGCGGCAGCACCGGCCACGCGCTGGTGAGCGCCACCTCGCCGCGCTGGGCCGTGATCTCCGTGGGGCGCAACCAGTACGGGCACCCGGCCCCGGAGGTGGTGGCCAGGCTCGCCGAGGCCGGCGCGCGGGTGTTCAGCACTCAGCTGAACGGTGCCCTGCGGCTCGACCTGCTACGCACCCAGCTGCCGCCCACGGGTCTCGTATCGCAGCGTGAACTGAATGAGAGCGTTGTGACCGATCCGTGATAAGTTATTCACAATGCTGATGACCGTTCGAGTCCTCTCCGACCACGGTCCGGTGAGGGTTGAGCTGGCGCGGTGGCAGGACCGCCTGGTGGTGGTCAAGCGCCTGCGCGGGTTCAACCCAACGTTCAGCCAACGCTTGGAACGGGAAGCCGCCGTAGTGGGCAAGCTGCGGCACGACAACATCGTGCCGCTGCTGGACGTGCAGGACGGCGGTTCGCTCGTTTACGCGTACTGCGCCGGGGTCTCGCTCGAGGAAGCGCTCGAACGCGGCCCGCTGCGCCCGCGCCGCTCGGTGCGCATCATCGCAGACGTGCTCGCTGCCCTGGCCTACGCGCACGCGCAAGGTGTCATTCATCTGGACGTGAAACCAGGCAACGTGCTGGTGAAGGGCGAGAGCGCCCTGCTCACCGATTTCGGCTTCGCCAAAGACCTGGGCCTCACCGCCATAACCGCCCAGGACATGCTCCTGGGCACGCCCAGTTACATGGCTCCCGAGCAGTTCCAGGGTGTGAGAACCGATCACCGTTCCGACCTTTATGCTGCCGGCGCCGTGCTTTATCACATGTTCACTGGCGACCCACCCTACGGCAACCAGGTGGTGCGGTTCCTGGCGGGCGACGACCGCGTGCCGCTCGAGCCGCTCCGCGGCGCAGCAGAGCCTTACCAGACGGTGGTGTTGCGGGCACTGGCGCGCGACCCCGACGAGCGTTACGCCGACGCGGCGGAGATGCGGGCAGCCATCCTGGCGGTAGCAGAAGGCAACTGAACCGTGCCGACCTCCAAGCAAGGGTGCATTGGCACGCCGCCATGCCTACACGAACAGCTGGGAGGCGGGGCGTGATCCTGTCCTTCTCCGGCGACCCGTTCCTGGCGCGCCGCGCTGCCCGCGAGGCCCTCGTGGAGCACGGGGCGGAGCCCGCCGGCGCCACCCAACTCGGCGAAGGGATGACCGTTCAGGACGTGGTGGACGTCGCCTCCCAGGGCGGCCTCTTCGGGCAGGCTGCGGTGCTGCTCGATTTCGGTGAGGCGTTCAGCGGGCAGGCAGGAGTGAAGCCGCGCAACGACACCATCAAGGCGCTGCGCGGGTTGGGAGACGGGACACTCGTGGTGATCATCGACCCCGAAGCGACGCCGGCGCGACAGAAGGCGCTGGGCGAACTTGGCCCGCACCGCCACCTGCCGGCGCCACGCTTCGAGGCCTTACCGCGCTGGGTGGCGCAGGAACTGAAGCAAGCCGGCGTGGAGTTCGCGCCAGGAGTGCCGCAGTACCTGGCGGACGTGTTCGGTGAGGACCCTGCCGCCATCGCCTCCGAGGTCGGCAAGCTGGCCGTGCTCGGTGAGCGGTACGACGTGGAGCGCGTGCGCTACATCGTCAACCGGCCCGCTACTCGCGATTCGTTCCACATCATCGAAGCAGTGAGCGAGGGCGCCGCCGGGCGCGCGGTGGCCGTCGCGCGCCAGTTGGTGGAGGAGGGCGAGGCCGTGCCCAAGATCTTCGGGGCGCTCGTCTGGCAGTTCATGCTGGTGGCCAAGGCCGTGGCGCTGCTGGACGACGCCGGCGGGCGGACACCGAGCGGTGCGCAGGCTGCTCAGGCGCTCAAGTGCAAGCCGTTCGTGGCCCAGCGCGCGCTGGGCCTGGCACGCCGCCTCGGCGAGGCGGACCTGCTGCCCGTGCTCGGCGGCCTGCTCGAGGCCGACGTCAGGGCCAAGAGCGGTGGCGACCCGGAGTTGGCGCTGGAGAGCGTGATCGTCGACCTGGCGAGACGCTTAGGTGTCAGCGTCGGAAGACGAACTCCGTCCACTTCTCGGTAGCCGCGCTGGACTTCACTGCCGCCTCGATGAACGCCACACCGCGGGCCCCGTCGATGACTGTGGGGTAGTCCGGCTCCAGGTTCGCGTCGTCGAGCCAGGTGCGCTCGCCGCGCCGGCGCCGGATGTCCGCCGCCACGTTGCGGTAGATGTTGGCGAACGCCTCGATGAACCCCTCCGGGTGCCCCGAGGGGAGGCGCGAGGCCGCCTGCGCCGCGCTGCTCAGGTAGCCGCCACCCGCACGGGTGAGAACCTGGCGCGGCCCATCCAGAGTGGCGAGCTCGAGCCGGTTCGGCTGCTCCTGGCGCCACGTCAGCCCGCCCTTCGAGCCGTAGACGCTGATGCCGAGCCCGTTCTCCTCGCCGACCTCCACCTGGCTGATGACGAACACGCCCTTCACGCCGCCCTCGTAGCGGGCCAGCAGGCCGGCGTCGTCGTCGAGGTGGCGCCCGCTCACAAGCGGCGTGAGGTCGGCGGAGATGGCCTCCAGGCGGAGCCCGGTGATGGTTGCCACGAGGTTCTCTGCGTGCGTGCCTATGTCGCCGATGGCGCCGCCGGCCCCCGAGCGCGTCGGGTCCAGCCGCCACGCGGCCTGCTTGGAGCCCTCGTCCTCGGCGCGCGTGGCAAGCCAGCCCTGGCGGTACTGCACCACCACCTTGCGGAGTTCGCCGATGGCGCCGGCTCGAACGAGGCTGCGCGCTTCCTTCACGAGCGGGTAACCCGTGTAGTTGTAGGTGACGGCGAACACCACGCCGGCCCGCTCAACGGCGCGCACCAGCTCCGTCGCCTGCGCGGAGTCCAGGGTCATCGGCTTGTCGCAGATGACGTTGAAGCCCGCCTCCACGAACGCCTTCGCCACCGGGAAGTGCAGGTGGTTGGGGGTGACGATGCTCACGGCGTCGATGCGCTCTCCCTGCGGCAGGGCCAGTTCCGCCTCGAGCATCTCCTCCCAGGTGCCGTAGCCGCGCTCCAGGCCGATGGCGGCCGCGCTGGCGAGGGAGCGTTCGGGGGTGGAGGAGAGCGCTCCTGCCACCATGCGCCAGGCGTCATCCACGCGCGACGCCATGCGGTGAACCGCGCCGATGAATGCCTCGGTGCCGCCACCGACCATGCCCAGGCGCAGGGGCCCGACGCTGCTTTCGTTCGACTTGTCTGACACGTTCCCTTACCTCCACCTTGGCCGGCCCGGCCGTCTCTACACACCACGGTAACCGAACCGCGCCAGGGCCGTGCATGGGTTAGCCTCTGCCCGTGGACGCGTTACGGACCTCGCTCCTGGCCGGTGACGAACGGGCGCTGGCGCGAGCCATCTCCTGGGTCGAGGCAGGCACCGAGAGCGGTCAGCACCTGCTGATGAGCTTGCGAGGGCTCACGGGCCGCGCCCGCGTCGTGGGCATCACCGGCTCGCCCGGGGCGGGCAAGAGCACGTTGACGGACGCGATCATCGCCGAACTGCGTGGCCGGAACGAACGCGTCGGCGTCGTGGCCATCGACCCCACCAGCCCCTTCAGTGGCGGAGCCATCCTCGGCGACCGCATCCGCATGACGCGGTGGCACTCGGACCCAGGCGTGTTCATCCGTTCCATGGCCACCCGCGGGCACCTGGGCGGCCTGGCCGCCGCCACCCTTCAGGTGGTGGCCCTGTTGGACGCGGCCGGGTTCGATCACGTGCTGGTGGAGACGGTGGGCGTGGGCCAGTCCGAGGTGGACGTGGTGCAGGCCGCGGACACGACCGTGGTGGTGCTGACGCCCGGGCAGGGCGACGGGGTGCAGGCGTTCAAGGCCGGCATCATGGAGATCGCGGACGTGTTCTGCATCAACAAGTACGACCAGCCGGGCGCCGACCGGTTGCGCCGGGAGGTGTCCGGCGCGCTCGAACTCGGCATGTACGATGACCAGACGTGGTTCGCCCCCATCGTCGGCACCGTTGCCACGCGAGGTGAGGGCGTACCCGAGCTGGTCGAGAAGATCTTGGAGCATCAGGCTCACCTGGGTGCTGTGGGACTGGAGAGGAACCGCCGTGCGCGGGTAAGGGCCGAGGTGCTGGCCATACTGGGTGAGCAGTTGCGGCGCGCGCTCAGCGCCGGCGAGGAGCAGGCGGTGGACGCCGTGCTGTCCGGCGAGGCGTCGCCCGCTTCCGTCGTACAGGCGCTTCTCAGCAAGGTCGTTGGGGGCGCGGAGTGACGCGGCGTACACAGCCGGTTCCGGTCGGCGGTACGGCGGTCACGCGCCACAGTCGTACACTGGGAGGACCATGATCCACGCTGTTTACCCGGGGTCTTTCGACCCTCTGCATAACGGACACGTCGACCTCATCCGCCGCGCTTCGCGCATCTACGGCAAGCTCACCGTGGCCGTGCTCGAGAACCCGCTCAAGGCCAGCGGCATGTTCGATGCGAACGAGCGCGTGGCCATCATCCGCGACGTCATCCGCGGCATGAGCGGTGTGGAGGTCGATTCCTTCGACGGCCTGCTGGCCGATTACACGAAGAGCATAGGCGCCACGGTGATCGTGAAGGGGCTCAGGGCCATCTCGGACTTCGAGTACGAGCTGCAGATGGCGCACCTGAACCGGCAACTCAACCCCGACGCCGAGACCACCTTCATAATGACGGCCACCCGTTGGTCGTACGTGTCCAGCACGCGCGTGAAAGAGATCGCGCGCTACGGCGCCGACGTCAGCAAGCTCGTACCCAAGGCCACGCTGAGGCGACTCAACAAGAAGCTCGAACTGGCGCGCAGCGCCGGCTGACGGAGGCGCAAGCCGCCCAGGCTGCACGCCAAGACGCATCTGCCCATCTATACTTGGCGGATGTGCAGGCCGCTTCGTGGGCCCGCAACCGTGGAAGGAACCGAAGATGTCTTCTTACCTCTTGCGCGGCCTCCTGGCCGATGGCGGCGTGCGCGTGGTGGCCGCCGACACCACCGAGCTGGTGCGTGAAGCCGTTACGCGTCACGCCGCCTCGCGCACGGCAGGCGCGGCCCTGGGCCGCACCCTCACTGCCGCCCTGCTGCTGGGGCACGTGCTGCTGAAGGACCACCGCGACCGCGTGACCGTGCGCGTGCGCGGCGAGGGACCGCTCGGCACCATCATCGCGGACGCGGGCCTCGACGGCGGGGTCCGCGGGTACGTGCAACACCCGCAGGCCGACCTACCGCTCAGGGAGGACGGCAAGATAGACGTGGGCGGCGGTGTTGGGACCGGCGAACTGGTCGTCATCCGCTCGCACGCGCCCTATGGCGACCCCTACACCAGCAGCATCGACCTCGTTTCCGGCGAGATCGCTGAGGACGTGGCCACCTTCCTGGCACGCTCCGAACAGATCGCGTCGGCCGTGCTGCTCGGCGTTTACTTCGGCTCGGACGGCCAGGTGCAGCACGCCGGCGGCGTCATCCTGCAGGCCCTGCCGGAAGCCAACGACGCCGCGCTGGCGGTGCTCGAGGCGAACGTGCGCGAGTTCGGCGGCCTCACCTCGGCCATGCAGCGCGCCCCCCTTGCGGAACTCGTGGCGGAGGAACTGGCCTGGGGTCTGGGCTACGAGAACCTCACTCCGGATCCCCTGCCGCTCAGGTTCGAGTGCCGCTGTTCGGACGAGAAGGCGCTGGAGGCGCTGGCGTTCTTCAGCCCGGCCGAGCGCCAGGAGATGATCGAGGAGGATGGCGGCGCGGAGGTGGTGTGCCACTGGTGTGGCGAGAAGCGCTGGATCGGACCGGAACTCATCGCCTCGCTAACCGGGCACGAGATACGCTGCCCCGACTGCGATACTCTGTGGCACCGTGAGGGTCAGGCGCGGATGGTGCGCGAGGGACAGCGCTGCACCTGCGGGCGTCTCATCGAGCTGCCCAATTGATCTGATCCTCAGCAGGCGAACAGGAGCGCAAGAGTGACAGTGGGCGTGGCCATAGCACTGGTCGTGCAGATGATCCTGTGGGGCACGGCGTTCCCCATGATCAAGATCGCGCTCATGGACCTGAGCCCGCCGCACCTGACGTTGCTGCGGCACCTGGTGGCCTCGACCGCGTTCATCCCTCTGCTGCTGGCTTTCAAAGGGCGACTCATGCCGAAGCGGCAGGACGTGCCGTTCTTCCTGCTCCTGGGCTTCGTCGGCTACACCGTCTATCACCTCAGCCTGAACTACGGGCAGACGCAGGTCTCGGCCGGGGCTGCGAGCCTGATAATCGCCACCGCGCCGGCCATCACCGCGCTGCTGGCGGTGTTCATGGTGGGGGAGCGACTGCCGCCGGCGGGCTGGGTCGGGTCCGCGATAGCCTTCGTCGGTGTGGCGCTCATCGTCCTCGGCGATTCCGGTGAAGGGCTCAAGTTCAACGTTTACGCCTGGCTCATCCTGCTCGGCGCGGTCTCCACGTCGTTCTACGCCATCCTGCAACGCCGCTTGTTCACACGCTACAAGCCCATCGAGGTGGCCGCCTTCGCCACCTGGGCGGGCACGCTGCCCATGCTGGTGTTCCTGCCGGGTGTGGTGGGAGACGTGGCGGCGGCCGCGCCTTCTGCGCTCCTCGCTACGCTCTACATCGGTCTCTTCCCATCGGCCGTGGCGTACACCATCTTCGCCTTCGCCCTCTCGCGTGCACCCGTGACGGTGGTGGCGGCCGCGCTCTACATGGTGCCGGTGTTCAGCCTCATCGCGTCGTGGCTTCTGGTGGGCGAGGTGCCCGGACCGTTGACGGTGCTGGGCGGCGCCGTCGCCATCGGCGGCATCGTGCTGGTGAACCTGGCGAAGCAGCGCGCGGTAACGAAGCCGGTGCGCTAGCGGGCGCCCGGGCGCCGCTCCACCTCTACACGTTCGCCAAGCCGGCTCTCCTTGCCCCCCAGGAGGCGGCGGATGTTGGCCCTGTGGCGCAGCAGTGCGAGCGTGGCCAGCGCGATCCCGAGCAGCAGGTAAGGCAGCGGCACAGCCCGCGCTATCAGGAAGAGCGGCAGCGCCACCATGCCCACCAGCGAGCCGAGGCTCACGTAACGGCTCACGAGGATGGTGAACACGCCCAGTACGAGACTGAAGAGAGTAACCAGGGGGCTGATCACAAGGAACACGCCGATGCTGGTGGCTATGCCCTTGCCACCGCGCAAGCGGAGCAGCACGTTGAAGTTGTTCCCGAGCACCACCGCCAGACCGGTGAGCGCCACCGCCCACGGACCCAGACCGAGCAGCAGCGGGAGCAGTGTGGCCAGCGCGCCCTTCAGAGGATCCAGGATGACGACGATGATGGCCGGCACCACGCCCAGCGCCCTGAGCACGTTGGTGGCGCCGATGTTGCCGGAGCCCACCTGCTGGATGTTCACGCCGTGCAGCTTGGCGACCAGAAAACCGGATGGGATGGTGCCTAGGAAGTAACCGATGACCATGGTTACCGCCGCCAGCGTCACGTCGAGCAAGTGATCCTCCAGGAACCGCGCCCGTCATGGGCCACCCAGATTCTAACGGCGCACGGGTAGGCCTGGGGCCAGGAGAGCGCCGGTCGGCGCTGCAGGGGTAGCATCTGGGGGTGAGTTCCGTCTTCCTCCTGCTGGTAGTAGTCGTCGTGGCCGGGTTCTCGGCCACAAGATGGGCGTCGCGGATGGCGCCTCTGTGGTCAGAGTTCCCCGCCAAGACGCTCATAGCTACACTGCTGGCCGGCCTGGCGGCAGCGGCGGAGTACGGCACCCTCAGCGCGCCCGGCTGGCTCGTTGCCGTCGCCACCGTGTTGGGCCCACTCTTCGTGTTCGGCCCTCTGCTACTCGTGTATCTGGTGCGGAACGGCGGCTGGCGACCGGCCAGGCTGCTGTTACGGCTGCTTTACTGGACGCAGGAAGGGCGCGCGGCGCTTGGGCGGCTGCTGGCGCAGGCCGCCCTTCAGGAGGGTCAACCTGAGGCGGCTCTGGCGCTCTCGGAACAGCGCGACGCGCTGCTGCTCGCGCAGGCGCACTTGCTCGAGGGCGATCACGAAGCCGTCCTCGGGGTCGAGGCGCCGCCGAGCGCGGGGGAGCTCGCCGACAACGCCTACCTCTTAGCCGCTGCGCGGATCGAAGCCCTGTTGGCCTTGGGGCGTGCGGATGAGGCCCGGAGCGAGCTCGAGGCGCTACGGACCCGCTTCGAGGCCGGGCACAAGGGGCCGCTCGGTCACCGGGCAGTGGTGTTGTCGGAGGCGCGGCTGAAGGCCCAGGAGGGCGATTTCGAGGGCGTGCGGGCGCTGCTGGAGCAGCCTCTCGTGGGTGTGAGGCCAGCGACCCTGTACCAGGTGCTGGGCACCGCCGCAGAGCGGTCGGGGCGCTACGACGTGGCGGTGAGGGCCTACTCGGCCGCCCATGCCAACGGTCGAGGACTGGAGCGGGAACACGCCGAAAAGGCTCTGGCTCGCCTCGGCGCGCAACCGGCCCCGGTCACCCGGCAGCGGCGCAGGAGCTACGCCACCCTCGGTCTGGCAGGCGTGCTCGCTGCTGCCTACGTGGCGCAGATCAGCTTCAACAACAGCTACGGCCCGGTGCGAGCGCTCGGCACACTGTTCCAGCCCAGCGACGTGGTGGCGGCCTTCCTGGAGGGCCTGCCGGCACTGCCCGCCGCGGACGCGTGGTGGCGCTACCTGAGCTACGCCTTCCTCCACGGCAACTTCATCCACCTGGCGTTCAACCTCTGGGTGCTTTACGACATCGGCCGGCTCTACGAGACGCGGCGCACCCGGGGTGACATGCTCGCCGTCTTCACCCTCGGCACCGCGGCCGGCGCCTGGCTCACCACCCTCTTCCAGAGCGGTCAGCAGCTCGTGCTCGTGGGCGCTTCCGGAGGCATACTCGGTATCGCTGGCGCGCTCCTGGCCGAGTCACTGCTGGGCCGCAGTCAGGCCGACAAGGTGTTGCTAAGAAGCCTGGTGCAGTGGATGGCGCTACTGCTGCTCTTCTCCGTGGCGGTGCCCGGCGTGTCGCTCTGGGGTCATGTCGGGGGCGTTGTGGGCGGCTTCGTTTACGGGGTGGTGCGTCTGCGGCTGCCGCTCGGACGCCGGTTCGCGGAGGCCGCGGGGCTGCTGAGCGTGGCGCTGTTGGCGCTCGCCGTCTACGCCTCGTTGTCCACGGTTCTCCCGCTCCTGCCCTAGTCGTTCTGGCGCGCCGGGGGCTGCGGCTCAGGTCGTGCCGGCCTGCGCCTCAGGGCGACCCGCACTGCGTCGCGGCGCCTAACGCCGCGTCGGCGCAGACGATACCCGCACCGTACTCGTAGCCGTTCATGTGCGCCTCGAAGCGCGCCGTGGTTCGCAGCAGCTCTCGCACGTCCGCTGCGGTGCGCGTGGCGTCCTGGGCGAAGAGCAAGGCTGCCACTCCCGAGACGAAGGGCGCCGCCATGGAGGTTCCCGCGAAGCAGGCGTAGCCGAGCTCGGGTGGCGCGTTCGGCATCTGCGGCACGGTGCTGATCACGCTGCCGCTACTGTTACTGCTTCCGCTGGCCGCGCACGCCAGGTCCGCGTCTCCGCCGGCTGCCCCGTAGCCGCCGGGCGCCATGAGGTCAAGCCCAGGCCCGAAGTTCGAGAAGTCGGAGCGCTCCCGGTCCTGATCGACCGACCCTACGGCCAGTACCTCAGGCGCGTTGCCCGGGCTGAGCACGCCACCGGAGTTGTTGCCGGACGCGGCCACCAGCAGCACGCCGGCCTCCCACGCCGCGGTCGTGGCGTCGTCCAGCACCGGATGCCGACCCGGCACCCCCAGGCTCAGGTTGATGATGTTGGCCGGGTTCTCGTTGAGGGGTGCTCCCGCCACTGGCAAGCCGGTGGCCCAGCGGATGGCCTTCACCAGCGTGTCCACCCTGCCCCGCTCACCACAATCGTCGAAGAGCTTCACGGGTAGCAGGCGCACCTCGGGAGCGAAGGCCACCCCGATGATGCCCACGTCGTCGCCGAGCGCCGCCGCGATCCCCGCCACGTGCGTGCCGTGAGCCACGTTGCCGAACGAACCGGTGCCCGGTAGCACCGGGGGAGGGTAGGCGGTGGGCGAGTTGCGGAAGAAGTCGTAGCCGGGCAGCAACTTGGCCGCCAGGTCCGGGTGGTGGGAGTCGACCCCGGAGTCGAGAACGGCCAGCACGACTTGGCGCTCTGCCGGTGCCGTGAGCGCCGCCCACGCCTCGGGTACACCGAACTCGGCCAGGGTCCACTGGGCGTCGTAGAGCGGGTCGGCGGGCGCGCCGCCGTTCCACTGAAGTTCCACGTAGTAGTTGCGTTGCACCGCCGCCACCAGCGGGTCTGCGGCAAGGCGAGCCACCAGTGCGTCCACGTCCACGCCTTCACGCGCCACCAGCAGGTCCGGGCCCGCTCCGCCAGCCGCTTCGAGGGTGGTCAGGTCGTGATCGCTGGTCAGCGTGAGACGCGCCTGGTTCGCCAGGTGCGCGCGCTGCGCAGTGGCGTCCGTGCTGGTGGCCGCGAACGGCCCGGGCTCTCGGGGCAGACGGTAGGTGACGAGGATCTGGGAGCCCACGGCTTCTGGCTGGGCGGCGGCAGCGCCGGCGCGACCGGCGACCGGGCCCGCGCAGGTGGCCCTGGCGCCGGCACTGTACGGCACCTCCCTGCCCCCACCGTTGGAGGTGAAGATGAGAGTGGCGTTGAGCCCCACCGCGGGGTCCACCAGCCGCCCCTCGATGACGATGTGAAGCGTCACCCGTTCGCCGGCTCGCAGGCCGCCGCTCTTCACGGTGGCGCCGAACTGGTTGCGGAGCGTGACGTGAGGGTTATCCGTTTCGAACGTCCAGTACAGCACACGGCCGCCCGCGTTGCTGAGCGTGATGTTGGATGCCTGGTAGGGGGCGCCCGACAGGTCGTCCGCGCTGGTGGCCAGGCGCGGGGTGGTGGTGCAGGCGCTAAGCAGGGTCAACAGCGAAAGAGCGCAGAGAAGTGTACGTGCGCCAGGGCGCCAGGGCTGCACAGCTCGGAGTACGGCTGTTGCGCGGGTGCGCTTGGTGGCATGCTGCACCGTGCAAGCATACGGCGTAGGGGCGCCGTTGGACGACGGCGAACGGAATCTTGTACCGAGTACAAGTTCGCGTCTATACTCGCCCTGACAGATCAGCTACGGGCCGCTTGACAGCTCCTGCAACGCGCCGGCCCTGAGCGCACGAGTACGGACCGGAGGTTGTGATGGCCACAGAAGAGAACAGAGCTGCACCAACGGCGCCGATCGGGGGAGCGTTCCTCATCGAGCGGCAGAGCGCCAACAGCGTCTTCATCCCGGAGGCGTTCGACGACGAGCTGAAGATGTTCGCCGGCACCGCGGCCACTTTCGTGGAGCGCGAGATCATGCCTGACTTCGAGCGCCTCGAAGCGCTCGATTACGAGCTGAGCCGCCAGAAGATGGCCAAGGCGGGCGAGCTCGGGCTCCTGGGTGTCGAGATCCCCGAAGCGTACGGCGGCCTGGGCGCCGGCAAGACGGCGGCCGCGGTGATAACCGAAGCCATCGCTGGGGCCGGCTCCTTCAACGTGACCTTCAGCGCTCACTCCGGCATCGGCACGCTACCGATCGTCTACTTCGGTACGGAGGCGCAGAAGCAGAAGTACCTCCCCAAGCTCGCCACCGGCGAATGGATCGCTGCCTACTGCCTGACGGAACCCGGCTCCGGCTCCGACTCGTTGGCTGCCAAGACGCGCGCCGTGCTGGACGGCGACGAATGGGTGCTCGACGGCACCAAGATGTGGATCAGCAACGCCGGCTTCGCGGACCTGTTCACGGTGTTCGCGCAGGTGGACGGCGACAAGTTCACCGCCTTCCTGGTCGAGAAGGACGCTCCGGGCCTCAGCCTCGGTGCGGAAGAGAAGAAGATGGGCATCAAGGGCTCATCCACCCGGCAGGTCATCCTCGAGGGCACGCGCATCCCCAAGGAGAACATGCTGGGCGAGATCGGCAAGGGGCACCACATCGCCTTCGGCATCCTCAACATCGGCCGCTTCAAGCTCGCCATCGGCGGCTCCGGCGGCGTCAAGAACCTGCTGGCCCTTGCCCAGGGTTACGCCAAGGAGCGGCAGCAGTTCGGCGTGCCCATCGCCACCTTCGGCCTCATCCAGGAGAAGATCGGCGCCATGGCGGGCGAAGCCTACGCGCTGGAGAGCGCCGCTTACCGCCTGGCCGGCACCATGCAGGCTGCGTCCGAAGGGGCTGCGGACAGCGCTGCCGAACTCAAGGCCCTCAACGAGTACGCCGTGGAGTTCTCCTTCATCAAGGTGTTCGGCTCCGAGATCCTCGACTTCGTGGTGGACGAGGCGCTCCAGATCTACGGCGGCTACGGCTTCTCGGCCGATTACCCCATCGAACTGGCGTACCGCAACAGCCGCATCAACCGCATCTTCGAGGGCACCAACGAGATCAACCGCATGCTCACGGTGGACCAGCTGCTGAAGCGCGCCATGCGTGGGCAGCTCGACCTGCTGGGCCCGGCCCAGGAGGCCATGATGGGTGCGCCCGTCACGGAGGCGGAGGGCCATGAGGACCTGGCCGCAGCCAACCTGGCCGTGGCCAACCTGAAGCGCGCCACCCTCATGGTGGCCGGCATGGGCGCCATGGCGTACATGCAGGGGCTCGAGAAGGAGCAGGAGCTCATGGCGCGGGCGGCGGACATGGCGGGTCTGGTGTATTTCGCGGAGAGCGGGCTGCTGCGCGCGGAGCGCCTGGCCGGCACGCGCCGGGCGGAAGCGGCGGCGCTGCTGGCGCAGTTGTACGCTTTCCGAGCGGTGGACCGCGCGCGCGACCTGGGTACCGAGGCGCTGAGGCGCATACCGCGTGGCAAGGAGGCGCTGCCCCGGCTGCAGGCGTACCTCGCGGAACATGGTCAGGACCTCATAGCGCTGCGTCGCCAGGCTGCGAGCCTGGTCTACGACGCGGAAGGCTACCCGCTGAACTGAGCCGCCCTAGGCAGTAGGTAGGGTGGGCGCCCGCCAGGATGCACCCTGGCGGGCGCCCACCTTCTTGTTTAGTGCGAGGACCGCGAGCGCGTGGAGTTCAGAGCGGCTTGAAGCGCTCGAACGTCTCGTGGCAGGCCTGGCACGTGCGGATCTCGCGGCAGAGGGTCGAACCGAAGGCGTTGCGCAGACGCGTGTCCGGATGACCGCAGCGGGGGCAGCGCACGGGAGCGTCAAGCGCCAGTTGCAGGAGCCCGCCATGCGGCTCGGGTGGGGCGATGCCGAACTCCTCGAGCTTGCGCCGCGCCTCGTCCGTCATGTGATCCGTGGACCAGGGCGGCGACAGCCTGGAGGTCACTTCCACCCGGGGGTAGCCGGCGCCACGAACCGCCTCCGCCGCGTTCTCCTCGATGACCTTGAGGGCTGGGCAGCCGGAGAAGGTGGGGGTGATCACCACGTGCACGCCTCCGCTCCTGGGGTCGGCATCCGGCTCCCTGGGCGGCTGCAGGGTCACTTCCCTCACCAGGCCCATCTCCACGATGTTCAGCACGGGTATCTCCGGGTCGGTCACGCCCTCCAGGGCCAGCCACACGCCCTTCAGTGCGGCGTCAGTTGCCGCGCTAGCCGGCACGCCTCACCAGCTCTCCACGGCCGGGTCCGCGCGCGCCACCGACTGCATCTCGGCCAGGAGCGCTTCCAAGTGGCCGTCCGTGCGCTCCAGGCGCGGGCTCGTGGCCGTATCCGGGCCGAGCGCAGGCAGGTCGAACCCGAGCGCCGTCAGAGCCGCGCTCAGCCGCTCCAGTACGGCCCCTGCCAGCTCTGCGGCGGTGGGGAAGATGCCTGCGGCCGCCAGCAGGGCGTCGCCCGGCAGTTCCTGAAGGTGGGCCGGCATCAGTGGCCAGAGGATGTTCAGGGCAGCCTGCGAGCGCTGCCTGGATTCGTCCGTGCCGAGGGCCAGGCGCTCCACCCAGAGCCCGCTGTGGCGCAGGTGGAAGAGCTCCTCCCGGTTGATCTTGGCCGCCACCTCGCCGACCGGAGCGTGAGTGGAGCGCATGAGGCGTGGTGCCAGTTCCGCCTCGTAGCTGTCGAACAGGAACTGCCTCAGCATGGTGAAGGCCCAGTCGCCTTTCGGCTGCTCCACCAGCGGGGAGCTGCGGTACGCCGCCGCGTCCCGGAAGAACGCCATGCGGTCCGGATCGGCGCCAGTGAGGTCCTGCAGCAGGCCGTACCAGAGCACGGCATGCCCGATCTCGTCCTGCGCCACGTTGGCGATAGCTATGTCCTCTTCCAGGATGGGGGCGTGACCCGTCCACTCCGCGTTGCGGTGACCCAGCACGAGCTCGTCGTCGGCCAGCGCCGTGAGACGCTCCGCCAGAGCGTCCCGGACCTCCGGCGGCAACTCGGCGGTGCTCACCGCGGCACCCGCTCGGCGGCGTCGCGCCTCGCCGTGGCCGTGCTCGAGTACACCGACTGCTGCTTGTAGGTCTTGTCGAGCGCCGGCCCGAACCAGGCGTCCGCATCTTCCGGCTCCGACCTGACCACGCTGGCCGCCTCTATCAACCAGAGGGCGAGCACGGGTTCAGCGCCTGCCAGTTCCAGGGCTGCCGTCACCGCTTCGCCCAGGGTGCTCCCGAGCACCTTGCCCAGCAGGTCCCCGAAGGTCATGGAGCGCCGGTTGGAGGACTTGACCACCACCAGGTAGTCGGTCGTCGCGCTGGTGCTGGTGGCTTCCTGCTCGTGGCCGTCCAGCTGGGCCAGCTCCTCGGCCGTGAACGCGTGAACGCGCTCGGCTGGCACGACCCACATGCTCACGGCCGCCGGCCGCCTCGCGAACACGGTGCGTGCCATCAGCAGCGCGTGCTCCGGATCGGCCGCGTGCACGGAGCCCACCGCCTGGTGCGGCTTGCGCTCGGAATCCTTCTTGAGCACCTCCCAGCGCGACCACTGCGTGTCGGCGCCCTGGCCGGTGGACACCGCGGCCGGCGACTCCTCGGCGGGCTTCATGCGGAGGCTCCCGTGGCAGGCGACCCCTGCCTGGCAGCGTAGGCCGCTAGCGCCTCCCGCACCCAGCGTCCCTCACGGTGCGCCTCGCGGCGCGCTCCCAGCCGCTCCGCGTTGCACGGGCCGTTGCCTCCGATCACGTTCCAGAACTCGTCCCAGTCGATGGGTCCGTGCACCCAGTGACCCGTGGCCTCGTCGTAGCGCAGGTCGGGGTCGGGCACGGTGAGACCCGCCGCCATGAGGTCCGGAGCATGCTCGTCTAAGAACTCCTGGCGCACCTCGTCGTTGGTCTTGATCTTCACGCCCCAGCGCTTGAGCTGCGGGGTGTTGGGCGAATCGGAATCGTGCGGGCCCAGCATCATCATGGACGGCCACCACCAGCGATCCAGCGCGTCCTGCGCCATCTGCCGCTGCTTGGGTGTGCCGCGGGCGTAGCGCCTGATCATCTCCTGACCCTGCTTGTGGTGGAAGGTCTCCTCAGCGCAGATCCGCACCATGGCGCGCGAGTACGGCCCGTAGGAGGCGCCCGCCAGCATCACCTGGTTCTTGATGGCAGCGCCGTCCACCAGCCAGCCGATCATGCCCACGTCCGCCCAGGTGAGGGTGGGGTAGTTGAACACGCTCGAGTACTTGGCGCGCCCTTCGAGCAGCGCGTCCACCATCTCCTCCCTGGTGGCGCCCAGCGTCTCGGCCGCGTGGTAGAGGTACTGCCCGTGGCCGGCCTCGTCCTGCACCTTGGCGATGAGTATGAGCTTGCGCCTCAGGCTCGGCGCAGCGTTGATCCAGGCGCCTTCGGGCAGCATGCCCACCCACTCGCTGTGCGCGTGTTGACTGATCATGCGGATGAGTTGGCGCCTGTACTCGGCAGGCATCCAGTCGCCCGGCTCGATCTTCTCCCCGGCGTCTATGCGCGCCTGGAACGCTGCCAGGCGGGCTTCCTCGGTGTCGGATGCTGGCTGCTCGCGCACCTCAGGACTCCTCTCTGGGCGCCCACGGCGCCGAACACGCAACGCTGGTGCCGTGATCCGGCCCCCAACAGCCTTCGTTTCGTCAGGCTTAAACCATAGCGCAACGACCCTTCGGGGGCTCACCCCTTCGAACATCCACGAGCGAACTCCACCCCGTTTCCGTACACATCCCGTGCGGTGGCGAAGCCGCTCGGATGCGCGGTACGGTGCGGGTTACAGGATCGGCAAATGCCCAATGCGCCAGGAGCCTCGCCCGGAGTGACCGGTGAGGACGCGCCGCGGGCGAACGGCTTCAGTCAGGAGACGAACATGCCAACGCTTCAGTACGTTCCGCCGGCGGGCGCGGACTTCGGTGACCTGCCGCTGAGCAACGACGAGTTGCTGCGGGGCTACCGCGCCGTGGCGCGCGCCCGCTTCTTCGATGATCGGGCCATCACGCTGCAGCGCCAGGGCCGACTGGGGGTGTACGCCCCCTTCCGGGGCCAGGAGGCTGCGCAGGTGGGCACCGCGCTGGCTCTCGAGAGCACCGACTGGCTGGTGCCCAGCTACCGCGAGACGGCCGCCGCCATCACGCATGGTCTGCCGCTCAGTCAGGCCATCCTTTACTGGCGCGCTCACCCGGCTGGCTGGCGCTTCCCGGAGAGCGTGCGCATGCTGCCGTTCTACATCCCGATCGCCACGCAGATGCCGCACTCGGTCGGCTTGGCGCTGGCCGGGCGCTATCAGGACGAGGGGCCGTGGGTGGCGCTGGCGTTCATCGGCGACGGCGGCACCAGCGAAGGCGATTTCCACGAGGCGCTCAACTTCGCTGCCGTGTTCAAGGCGCCAGTGGTGTTCGTCGTGCAGAACAACGGCTGGGCCATCAGTACCCCTACCGAGAAGCAGATGGCCAACGTGAGGATAGTGGACCGCGCGGTCGGTTACGGTCTGCCCGGAGTGCGCGTGGACGGCAACGACCTGGTGGCCAGCTGGGTGGCGGCCAAGGAAGCGGTGGCGCGCGCCCGCGCGGGGGAGGGCCCCACCCTCATCGAGGCGATGACGTACCGCATAGCGCCGCACACCACGAGCGACGACCCGGGCCGCTACCGCGACGAGGAGGAGAGCAGGCGGCGGGCCGCCGAGGACCCCCTGGCCCGGCTGCAGAAGGCGCTCACCAGCCTGGGCGTGCTGACGGACGCGGTGGAGCAGCAGATCCGGGCGGAGCTGGAAGAGGAGTTCGAGGAGCAACTGACGGTGGCCGACGCCGCCCCGGAGATGGAGCCGGCCGAGATCGTGGAGCACGTGTTCGCCGAGCTCGGACCCGATCAGCGCAAGGCGTGGGAGGCCCTCGGTGGGCGCTGAGGCCGGGGTCGCTGCCATGGCCGCCGCCCAGGAGCGCCAGCCGCTGACCATGGTGCAGGCCATCAACGAGGCGTTGGGCCTCGCCCTCGAGCGTGACCGGCGCGTGTTGCTGTTCGGGCAGGACGTCGGCGTGCTGGGCGGCGTGTTCCGGGCGTCCGACGGGCTTCAGCGACGTTTCGGTGAGGAGCGTGTGTTCGACACCCCCCTGGCCGAGGCCGGCATCGTGGGTCTAGGCATAGGGCTGGCGCTGGGCGGCATGCGGCCCGTGGCCGAGGTGCAGTTCGCGGGGTTCCTGTACCCTGCCCTCGATCAGATCCTCTCGCACCTGGGACGCTACCGCCACCGCACGCGCGGCAGGTTCTCGCTGCCCATGGTGGTGAGGGCGCCGTACGGGGGCGGCGTGCACACGCCCGAGCAGCATGCCGATTCGCCCGAGGCGGTGCTGGCGCACGCACCCGGCCTGAAGGTGGTCATCCCCTCATCGCCACTACGGGCCAAGGGGCTGCTGCTGGCCGCGATAGAGGACCCGGATCCCGTGTTCTTCCTCGAGGCCATCAAGCTCTACCGCTCGGAGCGCGAGGCCGTGCCCGAGGAGCACTTCACCTTCGAGCTGGGGAGAGCGCGCATCGTGCGGCCCGGCAACGCCGTCAGCCTCTTCTGCTACGGCGGCATGGTGGAGGTGTGCCTCAAGGCCGCCGAGGTGGCCGCCCGGGAGGGGGTGGAGCTGGAGGTGGTGGATCTCGAGACCCTCTCGCCTCTGGACGAGGCCACCATCCTCGACTCCGTGAAGCGCACGGGCCGCGCCGTCATCGTTTACGAGGCGCCGCGCAGCGGAGGTTTCGGCGCGGAGGTGGCGGCGCGCATAGCCGAAGGGGCCATCTATCACCTGGCGGCGCCCATACTGCGCGTAACGGGATGGGACGCTCCGTACCCGCCGTTCACCTCGGTGGAACACCATTACCGCCCCGACGCCAGGCGAGTGCTGGCGGCGGTTCGGCAGGTTCTCGAGTAGGCGCCTCGGGTAGGCGCTTCGGAGAGACGTTTCGAATAGGCGCGGAGCGCTACGGTAGCGCGTTCCAGCAGGGGCGCCGAGCACGGTCCGGCACGGGCTGCCTGGGCTCCTGCCCAGGGGCTTTGCGCCCGCGCCCCTTGCGCTTTCCGGGCCCTTACCCTTAGTATTTAAGGTATCTTCCAGGCGTTGTCCACGCCCGCCGGGCAGGCGCCAAGCGCACCCGGCCGAAGGAGTTACCGAGATGGAGAACACGGCTGTCGTTCCCGTAGCGCTGGATAAGGATCGTCGTAAGGCTTTGGATTCTGCTGTTGCTCAGATCGAGCGGCAGTTTGGTCGTGGGTCGATCATGCGGTTGGGGTCTGAGCCGGTGGGTGTGTTGGGTTCGGGGGTTATTAGTTCGGGTTCGTTGTCGGTGGATGTGGCGTTGGGGGTGGGTGGTTTTCCTAGGGGGCGGGTGGTTGAGGTGTATGGGCCGGAGTCGGGGGGTAAGACGACTTTGGCTTTGCATGTGGTGGCGGAGGCGCAGGCGGCGGGTGGGGTGGCGGCGTTCGTGGATGCTGAGCATGCGTTGGATCCGTCGTATGCGGCTGCGTTGGGGGTGGATGTGGATGAGTTGTTGGTGTCGCAGCCGGATACGGGTGAGCAGGCGTTGGAGATCGTGGAGTTGTTGGTGCGGTCGGGGGCGGTGGATGTGGTGGTGGTGGATAGTGTGGCGGCGTTGACGCCTAGGGCTGAGATCGAGGGTGAGATGGGGGACGCGCATGTGGGGTTGCAGGCGCGGTTGATGAGTCAGGCGTTGCGTAAGTTGACGGGGGCTTTGAGTAAGTCTCGTACGACGGCGATCTTCATCAATCAGGTGCGGGAGAAGATCGGTGTGTTGTATGGGAATCCGGAGGTGACTCCGGGGGGTAGGGCGTTGAAGTTTTATGCGAGCGTGCGGGTGGAGGTTAGGCGTAAGGGTGATGTGAAGGTGGGGGCTGAGCGGGTGGGTAATCGGGTGCGGGTGCGGGTGACGAAGAATAAGGTGGCGCCGCCTTTCAGGGAGGCGGAGGTGGATATTGTTTTCGGTCGGGGTATCGATAAGTTGGGTGATCTGGTGGGGGTGGCGAGTGATCTTGGGGTGGTGAGTAAGTCGGGTTCTTGGTTCTCTTTTGGTGAGGTGAGGTTGGGTCAGGGGCGGGAGCGGGCGGCTGAGTTCGTGGGTGCGGATCCGGCGTTGGCGGCTGAGATCCGGCGCTTGGTGCTGGAGCAACTCAACACCGGC
>CAZVTS010000006.1:0-60324 GCA_964630175.1 uncultured bacterium | reverse complement strand
ATTACTGGGAGGAGTGGGTCTCGAAGTACCCCATCCTCTCGATCGAAGACGGCCTGGCCGAGGACGATTGGGCGGGCTGGGCGAAGCTCACCAAACGGATAGGCGACAGGGTGCAACTGGTGGGAGACGACCTGTTCGTAACGAACAGCGCCCGGCTGCGGCGCGGCATCGACGAAGAGGTAGGCAACGCCATCCTGGTGAAGGTGAACCAGATAGGCACGCTCACGGAGGCGCTGGACGCCATCGAGCTCGCCAAGAGCTACGGTTACCGCAACGTCATCAGCCACCGCTCCGGGGAGACGGAAGACACGTTCATAGCGGACCTGGCGGTCGCCATCAACGCTGGGCAGATCAAGACGGGCTCCGCCAGCCGCTCGGACCGCACGGCCAAGTACAACCGGCTGCTGCAGATAGAGCAGGAGCTGGGCGACGCGGCGCGGTACCTCGGTGAAGCTGCGTTGAAGCGATGAGCGCGCAAGCTACCACTGCCACCAGACGCACGCGCATCGTGGCCACGCTCGGGCCGGCCACGGATTCCAAGGAGATGATCGGCCGGCTACTCCTGGCGGGCGTGAACGTGTTCCGCCTGAACTTCTCGCACGGCGACCAGAGCCTCCACCGCCAAACGGTCACGAACATCCGCGAGGCCTCCGAGGAGTACGGCATCCCCGTGGGCATACTGCAGGACCTGCAGGGTCCCAAGATCCGCGTTGGCCGGTTCGCGAACGACAAGGTCGAGCTCGTCGAGGGCGAACGCTTCGATCTCACCACCGCGGACGACAGCCCGGGCGACAAGAGCCGGGTCGGAGTCACCTACAAGGGCCTCGTCAACGACGTGAAGGTTGGCGACACGTTGCTGCTGGACGACGGGCGCCTGAGCCTCAAGACGATCGGCTTCGACGGTGACACCATCCAGACGGAGGTCGTCATAGGCGGCGTCCTGAGCAACAACAAGGGCATCAACATCCCCAACGCCACCCTCAGCATCCCGGCCCTGACGGACAAGGACGTTCAGGACCTCCGGCTCGGTGCCGAGTTGGACGTGGACTGGGTGGCGATGAGCTTCGTGCGCAACCGCGACGACCTGCTGCTGGCCCGGCACTACATGTCGCGCGCGGGGTCGAACGCGAAGCTCATGGCGAAGATCGAGAAGCCCAGCGCCGTGGACCGCTTCGACGAGATCATCTCCGAGGTCGACGGCATCATGGTGGCGCGCGGCGACCTCGGTGTGGAGATGCCGCCCGAGCAGGTGCCCCTCATCCAGAAGGACCTCATCCGCGCCTGCGTCACTGCCGGTAAGCCGGTGGTGACCGCCACGCAGATGCTCGAGTCCATGATCCAGAACGCCACACCCACGCGGGCGGAGGCGTCCGACGTGGCCAACGCCATCTACGACGGCACGGACGCGGTGATGCTGTCGGCCGAGACGGCTGTGGGCGCCCACCCCATCGAGGCCGTGAAGATGATGGACCGCATCGCGCGTGCCGTGGAGTCGGACGACGACTTCCACGACAAGTTCCGGGGCTCCACCCCGCAGGCCGACACCAGTACGCCGGACGCGGTGGCCATCGCTGCGGTGAAGATGAGCTACAACCTCGACGCCAAGCTCATAGTGACCTTCACCTCCAGCGGCAACACCGCGCTGCGGGTGTCCCGCTGCCGGCCGCAGTCACCGGTGCTGGCCATCACGCCGAACCCGCGGGCTCTGCGCCAGCTGATGCTGGTGTGGGGCGTCGTCCCCCACCTGAGCGAGGACATCCACGACACGGACGAGATGGTGCGGGTGTCCACGGACGCCATCAACGAGGAGAACCTGCTCGCGGAAGGCGACCGCTTCATCATCACCGCCGGCGTGCCGTTCGGTACGCGCGGCACCACCAACCTCATCCGCGTAGAGCGCCTGCGCTGAAGGGCGCGAAAAGAGGTCGGCCCGCCAGCAGCACTGCCGCTGGCGGGCCGACCTTCGTTACGTTGCGAGGGTTGCTTAGGCGCCCTCTTCGGTGACGACGAGCACCTTGAGGTCGATCGTCACTTCCGGGTGGGGGCGGTACGGCACCACGTGTTCGCCCGTGAGCTTGATCGGCTCGTCGAGGAGCACCTTGCGGCGATCGATCTCGACGTCGTACGTGGCCTTGAGGGCGTCCGCGATGTCGCGGTTGCCTACGGAGCCGTAGATGCGCCCGTCGCCGGCGCGCACGCGGATCTCGAGGTGGGCGTCGCCGAGGAGTTCGGCGAGGCGCTCCGCGTCCGACTTGCGCTCGGCCAGCTGCTTCGCGCGCTGAGCCAGGCGAGCCTGGAGTTCAGCCTGGTTGGCCTTGGTGGCCGGCAGCGCTAGACCCTGCGGGACCAGGAAGTTGCGGGCGTAACCGTCCTTCACGCGGACGATGTCGCCGGCCTCTCCCAGCTTCTCGACGGGTTCCAGCAGGATGACGTTCACTTCCGCACCAGCTTCTCGGTGATCGGGATGATCGCGAGCATGCGCGCGCGCTTGATCGTGGTGGCGAGCCGACGCTGGTGCCTGGCACACACACCGGTGCGGCGACGGGGCAGGATCTTGGCGGTGTCGGAGATGAACCGCCTGAGCATGCGACCGTCGTGGTAATCCATTATCTCGTACTCGCCCGTGCAGAACGGGCAAACGCGTGGTCTGCGGCCACGGCGGCCGCCTCCACGGCGGCGGCGATCGGCGCCGCCTCGTGCTTCTCTAGCCATCTAGAAGGGTAGATCCTCTTCTGGTGGAAACTCTTCGTCGATGTCCAGCTGGGACCTCGACGGGCTCGCCTGGGCGCCCGCAGCTTGTGACTCCGGGCGGGTTCCGGCTCCACCGCTGCCGGGACCGCGAGTTAGGAACTCGACGCGCTGGGCTTCCAGCTTCGTCGTGAACCGCTTGTTGCCTTCTTTGTCCGTCCAAGAATCGTTGACGAGCCTGCCCATCACGAAGACACCGTCGCCGCGCTTCAGTTCGCCGGCAGCCTCCGCCAGTTCGCGCCAGGCGGTGACGTCCACGAAGTGCGTGCGCTCCTGGTCATCGCCCGTCCGGCTGCGAAACCGCTCGTTGACGGCCACGCCGAAGCGAGCCACGGCGGCGCCGGAAGGCGTGTAGCGGAGCTCGGCGTCGCGCGTGAGGTTGCCGACGATGATGACCTGGTTGAGGGCATCCTTGAGGCGGTGCTGACCACGGGCGTCGATGACGGTAGGTTCGCCTTGGCGGGAGCCGTACGTGAGCACGTCCACGCGGGAGGCGTTGATGTCCAGCGCGGAGCGCTTCTGGCCATCCGGCGTTTCCCAGTTGCGGTAGTTCAGCCGGCCCTCTACGAGTACGGGCGTGCCTTCCTGCACCTGGTTCGCGAGGAGTTCGGCCTGAGCGCCGAAGACCGTGGCCCGGTGGTACCAGGCGAGCTCGCGCGGGGCGCCATCGTCGCCTGTCACGTGGTCGTTGCCGGCGAGGTTGAGCTCGAGGATGGCCAACCCGCCTTGGGTGTAACGCATCTCGGGCGCCTGCACCAGCGTGCCTATCAGGTAAACGTTGTTCAAACCACGTGCCATGGCGTAACTACTCCTACTGCTCGTCTAACGGTTCTTGACCTCAGGCGGCGGCTTCTGCCCTGCCTTCGGACTTGGGCTCCTTCTTCGTCTTCCAATCCGGACGTTGCCGGACCACCAGGACACGCATGACGTTATCGCGCTGACGCAGTGCAGCTTCGATGGTCTTGGGCGTCTCACCGGTCAGGTGTAGGCGGAAGATGAGATAGTAGCCCTCGTTCCCTTTGCGGATGGGGTAAGCCAGACGGCGCAGGCCCCACTCGTCGAGCTCGAGGATCTCACCACCCGCGCGCTCCACCTGGAGGGCGACGGCGTCCTTCTCGGCCTGTACCTGCTGTTCGCTCAGGCTCGGGTCGAGGATGACGTTGAGGTCGTACTTGACTTCTTGCGGCATGTGCACCTCCTTCCAGGCTGGTGGCGAGGCTCCGGTGCACCCGGTGCCCACGGTGCGCCGCACGCGGTGTTCCGCGTGACGGCACAACGCGCCAGGCCGCTACACGGCCCGCGCTCGCCCTTCCCAGCGTCGACTCGCCACCACGCAGCGCCCCTGGGGTGTTGCTCCCCGGCGGGGCCGCGACGCGGCAAATACAAATACTAGCACAGTGCGGCGAGCCTGCTGCGGACAGGCTTTCCAGAAGGCCGCCCGCGCCACCACCGTTGCGCCGTGGCTGTGTAGCCGCCGCCAAGGCGAGCGCGCCTCATGGCGGCGCCGTCCAGCCGAAGGCCAGACCGGAGGCGACCACCTTGCCCACATGGCCGGCATGCTCCACCTCGAGCACTTGCTTGAGTAGCAGGGGTCTGGGTGCGGGCGTGGCGCGGAACGCGTCCGGGAGCAGGAAGAGAACTGACACCTCGCCCGGCTCGGCGGTGAGCGCGAGGGCCTCAGCCGCACGGAGCCGCAGCGCCTTCGGGTCGGAAGGGGCCTGGTACCCGCTGTGCCACGGGGTCAGGGGCGGGAGGTTCGTGGCCGCCGACGCCGGACCGAAGGGGACAACGGCGTCCCTGCGCCAGTACGGGAGCGCGGCCCAGTGCCCGGCTGCAGCCGTCACCCGCCCGGTTGCCAGGCGCGCCGGCGCGTAAATGAGGCTCCTGAGGGTGAGCGGCTCGTGGGCGGGCACGAGCGTGTACTCGGCCAGCCGACCTGGGGTGGGCAGCGAGCTTGGACCGTGGATGACCGCCCGGGGCGCTGCGGCCGGAGGGAGCGAGAGCGAGTTGGCGAACACGGGGTCCACGGTGAGGGGAGCCGTACCCTCGGGCCACCTCAGCTCCGCGGCGGGCACGTGAAGCACGGTCGCCAGCACGCGGGCACTGGCTTCCGTGCCGTTGCGACAGCGGATGGTGGCGCGGTCGAACCGGAGGGTGCGGTCGGTGACCACCTCGACCCTGATGTGAGGGTGGGCGCTCACTTGATCGAGTTCGGTCCAGAGCTGCTGCACCGCGCCGGCTGGGAACTCGAGCCGCCCGCTCGCCCCGGAGAGGGTGAGGGAGGTGATCTCGCTGCCGGGCTCGGTGGGCCCTTCGGAGCAGCCGGCACCGTAGAGGTGAAGCTCGCCCTGCGCCCCGTCGCTCCAACCGAAGTAGGCCCCGGAGCGGAGGCTGCTCGTGCCGGGATCGTGCCACCAGGCCACCGCGGCGGGTAGCTGTGGCGCGAGGGTTCGTAGCGGCGCGGCCAGGAACGGGACCCGACTCGCCACGTACGGGATGTAGAGCCCGGCTACCAGGAGACCCGTGAGCGCCAGGAGCGTCAGCGCCGTCAGGGCCGTTGACGTGCGGCGGAGCCGGCAACGCCCACGCTTCACGCGGCTGGCCCGCACACGAGCGCAACCGAGAGCAGCTGCTCGGCGTAGGCCAGCCGCGCGAACGCAAGTTCGCTCAGGTAACGCACGCGCTGGAGGTCCGCGAGCGGGTCGGGTGCCGGGGTGAGACTGAGTGACCGAAGGGTGGCCAGTTCGGAAGCCTGCGGCGCGGTGGGCGCCCAGTGGCCGGCCCGGTGGGCATCCGCCACCAGCCAATAGAGTTGCAGCTCGGCGCTGCTCACGGCCGCCCGGGCGGCCTCCAGGGAGCGGAAGAGCCCCAGGAGCTCCGCTTCCAGCGCCGCTCGTTCATCTGCCAGGCTGCGACTACGCTCGGCCGCGCTCAGCGGCCGGGTCAGGGGAGCGGGCGGGGGCCAGGTGAGCCTCAAGGTCTGTTCCAGCTTGCCGGGGTCGGCCGCCAGCGCCACCTGCCCTGCCACCGGAAACGTGGACGGCAGCGGCACGCGCAGCTCCAGGCCGACGGCGCCGTTGAGAGCGCCGTTCCTGTACATGCCGCTACCGAACAGCTCCAGCCTTACGTCCGGCGCCGCCTGCGCTTCATGCTCCAGCTCGACCAGTTCGTGATGCAGGGAGACTTGCGCCAGCAGGGGCGAGTGGACCAGGCACTCCGCAGGCTGCGCGGTTGCGGGTGCGAGAACCGCGAGCAGCGTGTCGAAGGGCGGCAGTTGCGGTGCGCGCTCGGGAGAACCAAGCGCGGTAACGACGGCGGCCTCCAGGGCCGCGATCTCGAGCGTTACCTGCGCGTGTAGATCGGCGACGCTTCTGCCCAGCGCCAGGAGGTCCCGCTCCTGCGGGTGGAGCTGCAGTGCTTCCTCCAGGTCGAGAGGCGCCCGCCAGCCGGCTTGGGCGGCACGCGTGGTGGCGCCGGCGAGCTGCTCCTCCAGGTGACGGAAGAGCGTGAGCGCCAGTAGTTGGGTCTGGAACTGGTGCGCGGCGTCGCGGGCCGCGAACGCCGCGTCCGCCCCTACCAGCCGCTCGCGTTGCTCCTGCAGGGCGGCGAGCCGGGCGGCGCTACTGCGGTAGAGCGTAACAGTGGCCGCGAGGTCGAGTTCCAGGGCAACGCCTTGGGAGCTTTGCCAGCTGACCCTTTCCGTGAACGTCAGGCGCGGCGCAGCGTCGAGGGCCAGCTGATGGCCGAGAACGGCGGCGTGCCAAACGGCGTCCAGGACCTCGGCTGGGGGCCGGTGATTGGCTTCGAACGCCGCCAGGAGCGCCTGCACCTCGCTGCTGGGGGAGCCCTCGGCAGCGGCGGAGGGCAGCACGAGCACGCCGATCAGTAGCGCCGCGGTCATGAGGCGCCTGCGGCGTGGCGAGGCGGCTGTCATGGGAGCTCCACGCCCCAGGCCGTGCTCACGCGCGGGAACTCAAGGGTGTAGCGCACGCCTGCAGCTTCGAGGAGGGCCACGGGCCGCGCCGTTACGGTGCCGGCGGCGGAGGGCATGTGCCGCTGCGGGTCGAGGATCAGAGCGAAGCTGGCCTGCTCGCCGGCCGCCAGTTCGGTGGGTTCGAAAACGGAACCGCTCCGCACGAGGTCCTCGTAGCGGCCGAAGAAGGTGGCCGGATCGTAGCGGAACACCTTGCCGATGATCTCTGCGAAGCCCTGGTCGTTGCCGAAGCCGAGGAGCGTGAGCGGCTCGCCCAGCGTGTTGGTGAGACCCATCAGTAGCAGCACGGCGGGCGGGTCCTCGTGACCGCTGCCGGGCAGGTGGATGCGGTCGCTCCTGAACCAAGGATCGAGATCAGCGAGGTGCGGTAGATCGGGGAGGCGGTTCACCACCACGGTTGCCTTGGCGGGCCAGGTGCTCGCGCCGTCCCCGAAGAGCAGCTCGACGTTGGTGGAACAGGTGCCCGTGTGCGGTATCTCGAGCCGCACGATGAGCACCTTCGGGGGTGGGCCTTCGTGCACGCTCTGCACCGTGAGGCAGTCGCCCGCCGCGTACGTGAACTGGTGCCAGGGAACCTGGGGTGGGGGCACGAAGAGGTCTATGACGGCGGGCTCGCCTGCCAGCACGTCCTGGTAATGAAGGGCCACCAGGGGAGGAGCGGGCTGTGTGGCGCCGCCCTGGGCCCCGGCGGTAGCGCCGGGCAGCGCCAGCGTGGCGAGCGTCAGCGCCCAGGTGACGGCCCTTCGTGGGTGGCGCAGGGCGGGGGTGTTGCGGGCGGCAGCTAGCTGGGTAGGGCTGTGGCTATCGAGAGTTGGCTTCATCCTCGGTTTTCCCTCCGTTCGACGAGGCAGGGCTTGGTGGGCCAACGCACGCGCTGGCCCACGGCGGGTCGTGTTACCGGATCTCGCGGAACGAGTAGGTGTACTCCTTGCGGAACGTTTCGGTGTGCCCGCTGAGTTCGCGGTAGCCGTCGCTCCAGAGCATGTAGTGGCGGTAGGTCTCCGTTACGTAATAGCGCTTGGTGCCCTCGTAGAGGGTGATGCTGGCGCCCGGCGGCAAGTTGATGGTGAGGGTCTCTGGGCTCGAACACTGGTAGATGCGGTTGAGGGAGATGCCGATGCTGGCGCCTACGGTGGCGCTGCCGCCCGTCCATCTATAGGTGCAGTTGTTGTCGTACGTGGTCGAGTACGTGATGCTCGCTTTCGGCGACGAGTTGACGATCTGTTGGAGCACGCGGGTGCTGATGGTGGTGGTCGCGCTGGTCTGGCGCCTGATCAGGTCCCAGCCCTCTTCCTTTATGTAGGGGTACTCCTTGCAGGTCTCGCAGATCCCGGCCGTGACGGCGTTCAGCTCGGGAGCGCCGAGGGCCACGAGACCGGCGGACTGGGGCGCGGCGTGCGAGGCGGATAGGACCATCAGGAACAGCACGTTCGTGATCCAGAGCAGTGTGCGTTTCATGCTTCCTCCTTGGGTTGCAGGGGCTTCAGGTGGCTGACGTGACCGCCGATGGTTCACCCCCTCTCTTCCCCGCTGCGTTCACGGCCGCCATGGCGCTGAAGAGCACCGCCGTGAGGCACATGAGCGCGCCGACCCAGTTGCCGTACCGGACGTACGGGGTTGGACCGGCCCCTACACCGAGCTCGCCGCGAAGCACCGTGGCCTGGCCGGCGGACGAGACCGCTGCCAGCGCGCCGTCCGCGCGGATGAGCGCGCTCGGTCCCGTGTTGGACGCGAACGCGAGCGGCGTACCGCTCTCGACGGCTCGGAACCGCGCCAAGCGAAGGTGTTGATGTGGAACGTCGCCGCGCGCCGCGAAGGCGTCGTTGGTGAGCACGGCGATAAGTTGGGCGCCGGCCAGGACGGCGCGGCGGGCGGTGGCCGCGAAGGCCACGTCGTAGCAGATGGAGGGCGCGACCGAGAGCCGGCTCGCGCTGCTGGTGGGCACCTGAACCGGTGACGCGGCGGCGCCGACCTCGAGGGCCGCCTCGCCGACCGGCACGAGGTGGAGCTTGGCGTAGGCGTGCTCGAGCGCCCCGTTCGCCCACAGGAAGGCAGAGTTGGTGTTGCCGCCCCGTGCGGTGAGCCCCGGAGCACCCAGGAGGGTGGTTGGTAACCCTTCCAGCGCAGCCAGGGAGGCCGCCGGCAGGGTGCTGAGCGGCGCCTCGACGCTGATGGCGTGCGGCCACGCGCCTTCCGGGAGCACCACCAGGTCGGGAACGCCCGGGGCGCCTGCGCCGGGCGCGGCACCGCGGCGCGCTTCAGGGTACGCAGCGGCCACCGAGCCGACCAGCGACCGCAGCACCTGGTCGCGCGCCGCGGGCACGCGCGAGGCCGAAGCGAGCAGGGCCGTGGGGCGGTCGGGTTGCACCACCGCAACGTGGAACGTGCCTCCGGTTGGCTGCGGTGCGGTGGCCCAGGCAGCCGCCACCAGGCCGGCCAGTAGCAGTGTGCCGACCAGGGAGCCGGCCGTGGCGCGGAGCCGCCCGCCGGCCGGCGCGCCCACAGCCCGAGCCAGGGCGTGAGCCAGGAGGGCGTTGGCGAGGAGCAGCGCAACACTCGTGGCAGTGACCGAACTGAAGCGCGCCAGGTGCATGGCGGGCTGCCCCGCTTGCGAGTAGCCGAGCGTGCTGAGGACCAGCGCGAAGCGACCGAGCAGCGCGGGCTGGGCGGGAACGAACTCCGCGAGCGCCCAGAAGAGCGCCAGCACGAAGGGGCCCGAGCCCGGCCGCAGGTTGCGGGTAGCGGTCCAGGCGCCGGCTCCCGCCAGGGCGAAGGGCGCGGCGGCGACGGCAACGGCGAGAAGGTGCCAGCCGCGGCCCAGCGCCGCCGCGGCCTCGTAAGCCGGCACCGTTACGCCGAGCGCCGCGAGACCCGCCAGGCCGGCGGCGCCAAGCCGGGAGCGGCTCCTCGGCAACACCACGAAGAGCGGCACGAGCGCCACCCAGGCGAGCGCTGCTGGCCCCCAGGGCCGCGCGGCAACGGCAAGGAGCGCGGCGCTCGAGAGGGCGCTGAGGCGCGGTGATCGCAGTGCGGTCACTACCACTGGGCGCCCTCCGACAGAACGTAAACGCGGCCGGTGAAGCGGCGGGCGAACGTGCGCAACGGGGTCACGTGGGCGCCGGTGGCGGGGTCTGCCACGGTTACGTAGCCGTGGGATACGGCGGCCACGGCTACCAGGTGGCCAAGCCCGGGCGCAGCCGCTCCCTCCAGGTGCGCGACGAAGGGGGTGGGCACGAGGTGAAGGTTCTTGGGCTGCACCTGGTACCAGGTGCCGGCCAGGCCGATCTGATGAGCCAGGCGCGCGAACTCCGAGAGCGTGATGCCCGTGGGGCCTACGGTGGCCGCCTGCAGCAATTCGGCTTCTGTGCGCGGGGCGCCGAGCCAGCTGCTCAGCGTGGCGAGTGCGGCTGGACCGCAGCTGTGCACGTGCGTCTGCCGCACCACGTGCAGACCCGGGAGCGCTACGGGCGCGCCGTTCCACGCGGCGCTGGCGGCCAGACCGACCGAGCCGGGCACCACCACCGCCGCCAGCAAGAGGGTTGCCAGGGCGGCAGGCAGCAGGATTCGGGTTGGGAGGTGCCAGGGTAGCGCCACGGTGCTCCGCTCCTAACTTGGGGTTGAGGCAAGGTTAGGAGGAGGGAGTTACGTGGGGGTTGGGGAGGTTGGCTGGTGCCGGGTGGGAGTGGGCGTGAGTGCCGGGTGCGGGTGCGGTCAGCCGACCGTCGGCATGCCGGCCACGTCGTCGGACTCGGTCCAGGCCAACTCGTCGCCACTACTCCAGGTGCCGGCGAAAGAGCCGGCGGACGTGGGCGCGTCCAGCAGGTAGCCCTGGAGGTAGTCGCAGCCCACTCGAACTGCGGCGATGGCCTGGGCGCTCGTCTCGATGCCCTCGGCCACGACCTTGGCCCCGAGGCCGTGCGCCAGCACGACCGCTGCGCGGACTATGAGGCGGCCGCGCACGTCGCCGCTGTCCAGGCCGCGCACGATGGAGCGGTCCAGCTTGACGAAGTCGATGGGCATGTTCCGGAGGCGGCCGAGCGACGAGTAGCCCGCCCCGAAGTCGTCGATGGCCACACGCACACCGAGGTTGCGGATCTCGGCCATGGCCTGCTCCACCGCCGGCTGCACGGCGCTCGTCTCCGTGACCTCGATCCACAGCCGGCCCGGCGCCAGACCGGTGACGGAGAGGGCGTGCTCTACACCGCCCAGGAGCCCGGACTCCATGAACTGGTGGGGCGAAACGTTCACCGAGACGTTGAAGGCGCCGTAGCCCGTTCGCTCCCACCACACGGCCTGGCGGCAAGCTGCCAACAGCACCCAGTTGCCTATCGAGACCGCCAGCCCGGCCCGTTCCGCGAGGGGCACGAACTCCTGCGGGTGCAGCACCCCGCGGTCCGGGTGGTTCCACCGCAGCAGCGTCTCCACCGTGCGCACTGCCACCTTTATGCTCTCCGCGTCGGCGTCGCCGCTGGCCAGCACGGTGCCGATGGGCTGGAAGAAGAGCTCGAACTCGCCCTTGCCCAGCGCCTCTCTCAGGTCTCGCGCCAGCGCGGAACGCTCCTGCTCCGTGGCGCTCTCGGACGCGAGCCGGAAGCTCTCTCCCCGCTCCTTGGCGTGAGCCACGGCGGTCTCGGCGCTGGAAACATGGTCGGTCTGCGTGCGCGCCTCGTGAGGGTAGCGGCTGATGCCGACGGTCACGGTCACCTGCAGGGGGCCGCCTCCGGCGTTGAAGGGGGCCTGGAACGCGTTGGTGACGCGGCCCACGAACGCGGCGGCTGCGTCGTCGTCAAGCGGTCCTTCGAGCAGCAGCCCGAAGACGTCGCCGCCCAGCCGGGCGAGTACCCGCGCCTCGTGCCCCACGGAGTTCGCGAGCCTGAGCGCCGCCTCCCGGAGCACGTCGTCACCGGCGGCGGTGCCGAACCGTTCGTTGATACTGCGGAAGTCGTCTACGTCCACCAGCGCCAGGGTCACCTCGCGGTCCGCCCGTCCGCGCGTCATCTGCTGGTGCACCTGGTGGAAGGCAGCGCGGTTGGTCACGCCCGTGAGGGAATCGAGGGCGAGGATCCGAGCGGCCGTCTCCTCCGCGGCCAGCGCTGCGCTGCGGCGCTCGACCGAGTAGGTGAGGCCGAAGAGAAGCAGCAGGTAGGAAGTTCCGATGAGGGTAAGGTCCGCCAGTGCGCCCAGTTCGCGCTCCCCGTCCGGCAGCGGGTTCACCAGGAAGATGTGCGTGGCCACCCGAAGGACGCCTGCCCCCAGTAGCAGCGCCGAAACGCCGAGCGCCAACCGGCTGCGGAACGCCATGAAGGCCCACACGATGAGGAGCACGAGCCAGATCGTGAAGGTGCGGATGGCGGCCGAGTGCGACAGGGTGCCGCTCTCCAGCGCCAGCCAGAGGAAGCCGACGCTGGTGGCGCCCCCGACCACGAGGACGCTCACCTCCAGGGCCCTGAAGAAGCGCGGCGCCAGCACCATCAGCACCGCGGCCGCGAACGCCAGCCCAGCCACCGTGTAGCGCGTGTAGGTCTCGAACTGACTGCCCACGATGTGGTCTGCCACCACCGACTGGATGGCGACCAGGAAGAGGGTAGCGGCGTATAGCGGCCGCTTGTAGCGTCGCAATCGCTGCTCGACCTCAGGTAATGCAGTGCCGACCGGCTCGACCAATGACTGTTCCTTAGATGGCCGGCCCGGCGTGTGGGACGGCGCTTCCTTAGTGGAAGCATGTCACGCCAAGGCTGATAGGGGTGTGAAGCCTGCGCCACACGCGGATACCCGCAACTTGACGAGCGTCAAGGAACGCCGTCGCGGCGCCCCCTATGCTCGCCTGAGCGGCGCACAGACGCGCCTGGAGAGGACCCTGATATGAGCAGCCAACAGCGCGGCAGCGCCGCCGAACCGACCACCAGCAAGAAGAGCATCCTCCGCGCCGAAGGCTTCTCCTGCCCCTCGTGCGTCAGCAAGGTGGAGAAGCAGCTCGCAGGCGTTGCCGGCGTGCACAGCGTGAAGGTGAGCTTCGCCACCTCCAAGATCGAGATCGAGCACGACCCGGCCACTTCGGTGGAATCGCTGGTGGCGCAGGTAGGCAAGGCCGGCTACAAGGCGCGCCCCTCGGCCTTCTAGGCGGAGCGGCGGCGGCGTTGAACCCTCTGGACCGCTGGCTCAACGCCACTCGGAGCGTCACCGCGGCAGCGGGGGCGCTGATCGCGCTGGCGTACGCCGGCGGGTGGCTGTGGGGCGCGGAGGGCGGCGCCGCACTGAAGAGCACCCTGTTCGCGGCGGCCACCCTGGTGGCCGGGGTGCCCATCGCCGTCAAGGCTTACCGGGCGCTGCTCACGCGGTTGGTGAGCATAGACCTGCTGGTCACCGTCGCCGCCACCGGCGCCCTGATCATCGGTGAGGTGTGGGAGGCCGCGGCGGTCACGTTCCTGTTCGCCCTCGGCAACGCACTGGAAGGCGCCACCCTCGACAAGACACGCTCGGCGCTGGCCGAGCTCATCAAGGTGGCGCCGGAGACGGCGCTGGTACTCCGCGGCGGCCAGCAGGTCGAGGTAGGCGCCGCGGAGGTGGTGCCAGGCGAGACGGTGCTGATTAAGAACGGCGCCCGCGTGCCCGTGGACGGCGAGGTCATAGGTGGCAGCGGCAGCGTCGACGAAGCCACCATCACCGGGGAGTCGCTGCCGGCTGAGAAGCAAGTCGGTGGTCGGGTGTACGCCGGCACCATCGCGGCCAGCGGCTTCCTGCAGGTGCGCGCCACCGGCATCGGGGCGGACACCACCCTGGCCCGCATCATCCACCGCGTGGAGGAGGCGCAGGAGGCGAAGGCCGGCACGCAGCGCTTCATGGAGCGCTTCGCGCGCTGGTACACCCCGGGCATCATGCTCCTGGCGCTCCTGGCCGGCATCCTGAGCCGCAACGCCGAACTTGGTCTCACGCTCCTCGTCATCGGCTGCCCCGGCGCGCTCGTCATCTCCATCCCCGTCTCGGTGGTGGCCGGCATCGGTCGCGGCGCTCGCGACGGGGTGCTCATAAAGGGCGGCGAGCACCTGGAGACCGCGGCGCGCGTGAGCGCCGTGGCGCTCGACAAGACGGGCACGCTCACCGAGGGTCGGCCCAGGCTCACGGACGTGATACCGCTGGCGCCGGGCATGACGGCCGAGGAGCTCCTGCGTCTGGCCGCGCGCGCGGAGCTGGGCTCCGAGCACCCTCTGGCCGCACCGGTCCTCGAGGCGGCCGAGGCTGCGGGCCTGGCCGCCCAGGAACTGCCCGAGGAAAGCGAACCCTTGCCGGGCCTGGGGGTGGTGGCGGTGCTGAACGGCCGCCGCGTGATGGTGGGCAACGCCAGGCTGCTCGAGCGGGAGGGCACAGCGCCCGGCGCGGAGCCGGCGAACGCGGCGGCCGTAAGGGCGGCGAACGAAGCCGCGGACGGGGTGGCCGCCATGGGGCGCACGCCCATGATAGTGGCGGCGGACGGCGCACCGCTGGGCGTCCTGGCGGTGGCAGACCAGCTGCGTGATGGCGCCGCCGCGCTCGTCACGGCGCTGCACCGCGCCGGCGTGCGCCAGGTGGTGATGCTCACCGGTGACTCGCCGCGCGTGGCGGCAGCCGTGGCGGGGGAGCTGGGCATAGACGAGGTGCACGCGGGGCTGCTGCCTGAAGACAAGCTGCTGGCCGTGCGTGCGCTGCAGGAACGCGGTCACGTCGTTGCGATGGTGGGCGACGGCGTGAACGACGCCCCGGCCCTGGCCACCGCGAACGTGGGCGTGGCCGTGGGGGCCGCCGCATCAGCGGTGGCGCTGGAGACGGCCGACGTGGCGCTGCTCTCCGGTCACATAAGCAAGCTGCCGGAGGCGCTGCTGCTGGCCCGGCGCACCGCTCGGAACATGCGGCAGAACATCGTGGTGGCACTTGCCACCGTGGTGGCGCTGCTGGCCGGCGTGCTGTTCGGCGGCGTCACCATGGCAGTGGGCATGCTGGTTCACGAGGGCTCCGTGCTGCTCGTGATCCTGAACGGCATGCGGCTCCTCAGGCCGCCACGTGGGGCGCGCCGCTCAGCGCGAGATGTGCGCCGTGAGGGCGGCCATGAACTCCTCAGGCCGCTCTAGGTAGGGCGTGTGGCCCACGTCCTCGAAGGCCACCTCCCTGTACTCCCCGCCCTCGGCGGTGTAGAGGTTCAGCACGTGACGCGTCTGCGACACCATGGGCTGGGGTGGGAACACGTCGTCACCGGGCCAGCCGGGTACCGCGCCGAGCTTGCCGAGCGTGCCGAAATCGAACAACGACATGTCGGACACTATCTGATCGTCCAGGCCCCTCACCCACAGGATGGGCGGCTTCTGGGGTAAGACCAGGAGGCGCTCCACCGTGTTGCCCACGTACTTGGGCGCGATGGCGTTGGCGGGACCGTACACCCCTGGCGCCACACCGGGCCAGTTCTGAGTGGGCGTGTGGTCGCCGGGGTACTTCTCGGGTCCCACCTTCTCGCTCAGGAGGCCCGAGAGGAGCTCCTCCTCGCGCGCCGCCCGGAAGGGCGGTTTCCAGTAATACGTGTTCATGACGCTGCGGGGCGCGTTGGCCTCTTCGCCGCTGCGGTCGCCCTGCGCCATGCGCGCTGCGAACTCCGGGTTCACCGACCCGCCACCCGAGCCCGCGTAATCGTCGAAGCAGGGTATGCCGTTCTCGCCACGCGTGCCGCCGAAGCCGTAAGGCGAGCCGGGCGCCACCACGGTGGCGCTCTTGATGTTGGCGCCGTCTGCCGCCAGCAGACCCCACAGCACCGAGCCGCCCAGCGAGTGCCCCACCGCGTGGTAGCGCTCCACGCCGAGCGCGGACTTGAGCGCCAGCAGGTCGTCCACCCAGTCGCCAACGCCGCGGGTGGCGTCCACCAGCACGTCGTCCGTGTCGCCGTAACCGCGCAGGTCGGGCGCCACGGCCCGGAAACCCTCCGGCAGCGCCAGCATAGTCTCCTCCCAGAAAGTGCTCGAGGAGGCGTTGCCGTGCACGAACAGCACCGTCTCCCCGTCCTGGGGGCCTGAGAACAGCGCATGGATGGTGAGGCGCGGGGTGGCGACGCGGCGAGACTCGATACCTGGGAGCGTTGGGATGGTGGCCACGGCGAGGTCCTTTCCGAACGGGGGTGCCAAGGTCCGGCAGAAGCCGACGCCGCGAGGTTCCGGCAGGTCCGGCTGTGACGCCGCTAACCCCACCCAGCCAGCGTGACCGCTTCTTGGCACCACGTTACCGCAAGCCGCCCACACATATATGAACGGTGCGTTCAGGCGCGGTGCCCTGCGCTTCATGCGGCTCATGCTGCTGGCTCTACAGTCGTGACAGGTAGCACGGGGCTCCCGGCGGGCTCCCGATCTCAGGTACCGGAACCCCAGTAATGAAGAGGTGAAGGAGCAAGGATGCGTACTTTCCCGACCAACAGTGTGAGAACGGAGCGGTTCACGCTCCTGCCGGCGTGGGCGCTGGTAGCGGCGGTGGCGCTGCTACTGAGCGGCGCAGCTCTCGCGCAGCAGAACGAAGGCGGGGTGACCGCCACCGAGGTGGCGCAGGGCACCCAGATAGTGTTGCCGGACGGCACGCGCTGCCTACCGCTGCCGCCCGCGGAGCGCGGCGCGGTGGCCGGCGCCGCCCTCGAGTACTACTGCGGCGACGGCATCCCCAAGGGCCTCGTAGGCGGCGTGCTGGAGAGCGCCGGCCAGGTGAGCCTGGAAGTGGTGAGCCTGGGCGGTGACGCCCACGCCGGCAGCGTGGCCGACGTCTCGCAACTCGCCCTCTTCAGCGTGCAGCAACTGGTGCTCGCTGACGGCGCCGTCTGCGTTCCAACCGAGAACACCGTCTGGCCCGGCACGGAACTGCCCGTTAGTTACGAATGCCAGGAAGGCGCCCTCCGCTCGGTGGTGCTCGGCGCGTCCTTGAGCGATGCTCAGGACGGCTACGCCACCAGTTTCGTGAACGTTGCGTCCTTGAGCGCCGAAGGCGCCGTGGCCGGGGCGCCGCAGCGCGTAGCCGTGGCCCTCATCGACGGGGCGCTGCCCCTCACGAAGACCGAGTGGGTGCTCGCCTCCTGGGGCACCGGCCAGGCGCCGCCCCTCGAGGGCGCCGCTCCCACGCTGGCCTTCAGCGCCGGCATGGTCAACGGCCGCACCGGGTGCAACTCGTACTTCGCTCCCGCCAGCAGCCTGACCGACGGTCAGCTCGTGCTCGGCGTTATCGGGTCCACCCTGATGGCCTGCCCCGACGAGCTCATGGCGCAGGAGGCCCGCTTCCTGGCGGCGCTGGACGGCGTGGTGGGTTACGAGCTCATCGACGGCGACCTCTACCTCTATGGCGGCGCCGAGGTGGTGAGGTTCACACCGGCAGCTCCCTGAGCACCACGCCCCGCCGGGTGAGCGGCGGGAGCTGCGCCGCCGCGCTACCCGGATAGCTTCGGAACCGCCGGGCGCCGTGCCATGATGTTGCGGATGAGCACGCCCATGGCGCGGTGCGCCCGTTCTACTGGAACCCCTGACCCAGGTGCCGCGTGATAACGACCGGCGACGATAACGGACTGGATCCCACGCGTAGACCGGTCACCCCGACGGAGCTCGCCACGGCCATCCACGCCACGCCGCACAAGATGGTCATGGCGTTCGCGGGCGCCGGTGCCCAGGCGCTCGCCTGGCTGCACGGCGTGGGCGGCTCGAGCCGCACCATCCTCTCCGCGCTGGACATCTACACGCCCGCCAGCATGGAGAGCCTGGTGGGGTTCATGCCCGCACGCTTCACCTCCCGCCGCGTGGCGCGCGCCATGGCGCGCCGCGCCCGCACCATGGCCGCCGAGTACGCCAACCCGGCCGACGCCGTGTTCGGGCTCGCCAGCACCGCCACCATCGCCACGGACCGCGCCAAGCGCGGCGATCACCGCGTCGCCGCCGCGGTGAAGGACGCCTTCGGTGCGGTGACGTACCACCTGACGCTCGAGAAGGACGCCCGCGACCGGCTCGGGGAGGAAGAGATCGTGAGCCTCCTCCTGCTGCGCGCCGCGGCGGACGCCTGTGGGGTGCTGGCCAGGCCCGACCTGCCGCTGGTAGAAGGCGAGCAGGTGGAGACCACCTTCATGCCCAGCGGGCTCCTCGCCGACCTGGAGTCGGGCCGGCGCGAAGTGGTGATCATGCGCTCCAACGGAGCCTTGGCCGCCGGGCCCGAGGCCGGGAGTCACGTGGTGCTGTCCGGCGCCTTCAACCCCCTGCACCGCGGGCACCTGGAGCTGGCGGCCGCAGCCGAGGAGCACCTGCGGCTACCGGCACTCTTCGAGTTGCCTCTCCTGAACGCCGAGAAGGACCCGATCGGGTTGCTGGAGGCGCGCCGCCGGGCGCACCAGCTGGCCGGCAGGGGGCAGATAGCCCTGACGCGGGCGCCCCTGTTCGTCGAGAAGGCGGCCCTCTTCCCCGGCAGCGTGTTCGCCGTGGGTCTCGACACCGCCGAGCGGATACTCGAACCGCGCTTCTACGGCGGCGTCGAGCAGCGCACGGAGGCCTTCACGCGCATCGCTTCGCATGGCTGCCGCTTCCTGGTGGCTGGGCGGCTGGACGCCGACGAGGGGTTCAAGACCCTGCGGCACCTGAGGCTGCCCGAGGGGTGCGAGGGCCTGTTCGAGGAGCTGCCCGAGCGGGAGTTCCGCCGGGACGTGAGCAGTACCGAGATCAGGGCGCGCTGGGTGGAGGGGTAGGCCCGCAGGGGCGCTCAGGCGTCTGTTTCCAACGCCTTGCGGGCGCGCTGGGCTGCAGTGCGGGCCGTGCCCTGGGGCTTGGCGTCCCGTTTCTGGCCGTAGCCGTAGCCGTACCCGTAGCCGTAACCGTAATCGCCGCGGCCCCCTCGGCCGGCCTCCACGTTGGTGAGCACGGTGCCCAGGAGCCGCACCCCTATCCTCTCCAGCAGGTCGATGGAGGCAACCACCGCACGCCTGTCTGTGTCCGGCATGCTGACCGCGAAGATGACGCCCGTGGTGTGCGGACCGATGGTGAGGCTGTCGGCCACGGGCAGCACGGGCGGCGTGTCCAGGATTATGGCGTCGTACTCCTGGCTCAGCGAGCGGATGAGCGCGGCGAAGGAGCGCGACAGTAGCTCCGAGGGGTCCGCCACGGCGCGGAAGGTGGGGATGAAATCGAAGCTCACGTCGCCCACGCTCACCAGCACCGGCTCGCGGCGCGACTTCATGTTCACGAGGTGTGCCGCCAGGGTGCGCTCTTCCAGGTCGAGGCTCACAGGCAGGTTGAGGCGCTTGTAGAGCATGGGCTTGCGCAGATCGGCGTCTATGAGCAGCGTGCGGTAGTCGTTGCGGGCCAGGCTCTCGGCCAGACCGAGAGCCACGGAACTCTTGCCCTCGTTGGGGCCCGCGCTCGTGACCTGGAGCACCTTGGGATGATCCGCGGCGGTAGAGAACAGCACGTTGGTGCGCAGGTAACCGGTGGCCTCCCTGGGAAGGTGCACCGTGCCGCTGGCCAGCCGCGGGAACTCACCCAGCACGGGCAGGTCCGTGGCGCGCAGCACGTCTTCCCCGCTCCGGAAGCGCGTGTCGAGCGCGTCACGAAGCAGGACCAGCCCGTACACGAGGAAGAGCCCGAGCACGAAGGCCAACGCCGCGTTACGCACGGGGCGCGGGCTCGAAGCCACGGTAGGCGGCACGGCCGGCTCGAGAACCTCCAGCAGCCCGACGGCGGAGGTGATGAGCGCCCGGGCGGAGTTCAGTTGCAGGGCGCGGTCCGCGCGGAGGCTCTGGAGCCCATCGAGCGTTTCGGTGCTGCCGGCGGTCAGGGCCTGCGCTATCTCGGAGTCGAGCGCCGCTATCTGCGACATCAGCGTGTCGACTATGACCTGCAGGTTCTGAGTGGCCCGCTTCTCCTCCCAGGCGAGCAGGGCCTGAGACACGGCGTTGGCGCCGGCTGCGGCCGCAACCGGGTCGGCGTCGCGGAAGGTGATCCTCAGCAGGCTCGACTGCGTAGCGGTCTCTACCCGCACCGTGATGAGCTTGGCGAAGTCGTTCACCGTCTCGGTGGACGGCGCCGCCACGCCCAGGAGGGCGAGGGCCTCCACGAGGACCGTGTGGCTCTTGGTGGCGGCCTGGTAGGCGCTGACGTCGATGGCCGGTGCCGTAACGAGGTTGACGCCGAAGCTGCCCTGCAGGTTGGCGTTGGGGCGGCTGGCCAGAACGGTGGCGGTGGCGTCGTACTCAGGGGTGGTGCCGCGGCTGAGGAAGAAGGTGAGGGCTGCTGCGCCTACAGCCACCGCCAACGCGAAGACCAGGCCGCGCCGTATGAGCGCGAACAGGTCCCGTAACGAAAGCTCCTGCTGGTTCTCCACTCTTTCCCCGTTCCGAACGCCTGCCCGCCAGTGTGGGCCGCTTCGCGACCGAACTTGATGCAGCCGCGGGCCGCGCGCACGCCGTTCGAGTGGCGCGCGATACCTTCGCGGTTCGCGACCCCCGCCGCCTCGCAGCTACCGCGCGAGTCTATCAAAGGCGGGGTGTGACCAACGCAAGTGAACAGCTCATGTTCAACCACGCGTTCATGTTTCTCTCATGTAGTCTCACGCCAAACGGTCTACTATTGGGCGTTCCTTGAAAATCGAGAGGTTTTCTAGTGACTCGGGCAGCTGCCCGGCAATTCTTTGGCTAAACAGAGCTTTAGCAGATAGGCAATACAACATGGCAACAGGCACGGTTAAGTGGTTCAACAGTGAGAAGGGCTTCGGCTTCATCGAGCAGGCCGACGGCGGCAACGACGTCTTCGTGCACTTCTCCGCCATCCAGGGCGACGGCTACCGCTCGCTCAACGAAGGCGACGAAGTAGAGTTCCGCGTGGAGCAGGGCCAGAAGGGCCTGCAGGCTGCGGACGTGCGCGTCACGAACGCCGCTTCTCGCTACTAAGCACTAGCGACCTTCAACCCGGTTCCACCGGGAGGGCGCCCGCGACATCGCGGGCGCCCTGTTCTATGTGCCCTCGGCGCATGACATGAAGGCGGCGCGCAACCGGACCACGGACGGGGCTTGTCTGGTACCGTTCCCGCATGGACCGGTTGCCCAGTAGACAGCTCATCCTTCTGGCCGCGATGATGCTGGCGTTCTGTTCCGTGGCCGGTGCGCAGCCGGCCCCGCCAACGGAAACACCTGCCGCCACGGAGTCCCAGGCCCCTGCGGTGTCGCAGGCGGATAACGACGCGGAGCAGGACGTGATCTCCGGGGAGCTGACCTCGACTCCACCCGCCATATTCAGTGTCGGCGTTTCGGCCGGCTTCCCGTCCTACCAGACGGTGGCGCTCACCGCCTCCCTGCAGGCGCAGTACGTCGGTTTCCAGTTCAAGGGCAGTTGGACCGCCGCCGGACCCTACCTGGGCGGCCAGATCCGCGCTTACCCGCCCGTTCCCATACCGGTGCCTGTTTACGTCGGCGTTGGCGGCGGCGTTTACGGCGATAACGTCAGCTACCATGCCGCCATCGGCGCCCACGTGCCGGTAGGCAAGAACCTTCGCTTCGACCTGGAGGGCGGCGTTGCCAACGTGCCCATGCTGGCGGACCGCGTCTGGGTGCCGCACCTGGCTGCCGGCGTGAGTTACGCGTTCCCAGTCGACCTGTCTGCTCGGGCCGCGCCCGAAGAACCGGCGACTGCCGCGGTGACCCCGGCACCGTCGTCGAGCTGCCGGGTACCGAGCGAGCCCGACGCGTCTCAGCTCAGCGGGGCTGTAGCCGGCACGGTTCAGGATTGGCTCCGCAGCGCGCAGGCGACCTTCGGGAGCATCTACAAGGACCTGAGGTACAGCTACAGGATCTCGAGCACGAAGCTCGACGGCCTGAACGCGCATGTCACCGTGGAGTACAGCGGTAGCGTCACCGAGATCCTCACGGGCGAACGGCACTCGGCCTCCGGCACGGCCAGCGCCACCTACATCTGGACCGGATGCAGGTGGGGCGGGGGCAGTGTGGAGTACTAGGCTCGGTGCGCGGCCTGCCTGGGAACGGTCCCGCGTGGGCGCTAGGGGCGAAGTGAGTTTTCTCCGTCCCCTACATTGAGTATCCTTTGCGGGTGGAGCGAGTTCCAGTAGCCCGTTGGACCGGGCGGACGCCCGGCGCTGCCGAGAGGTGGAACCAGGGCGCGGCGGCGCCGCAGGCCGGCCTGGGCCTGGGAACGGGAACCCCCACGCTGTTCATGCGCGTTGCCCAGGCGGCGGCCCTCCTGTTCGTGGTGAGCCTGCCGATCGAGAACGTGGCCGTGATCCCCGTGGTGGGGAGCCTGGGGCGCCTCACGGGGCTCATCATGCTACTCACGGCGATCCCGCTCTTCCTGGGGCGAGGCGGGGTCCGCATCCGGCGCATGCCTGTGGCCATCGTGTTCATCGGCCTCTACGTGCTGTGGTCCATGGCCGGTCTGATGTGGACGATCGAGCCGACGAGCACCACCGTTTACGTCACTACCTTCCTGCAGTTCTTCGTCTTCATCGCGGCCCTGTGGCAGGTCTTCGGCTACGGGTCGGGATGGCGGCCGATCATGCAGGCCTACGTGATCGGGTGTGTGCTGGCGGTGCTGGACGGTGTGCGCAACTTCGCCGAAGGCAACGAGGCCGTGTTCCTCAGGTTCGCCGTCAGCAACACCGATCCCAACGAGTACGCCTTGGTGCTGGCGCTCGGGATCCCCATGGCGTACGAACTGTTCAGGCAGGGGCGGCGCTGGGTCAGGGTCGTGAACCTGCTGCTCATCCCCGTCCTGCTCGTGGGGATAGTGCTCTCCTCCTCGCGCGGTGGCACCATCGCCGCCGCCGTGGCCCTGCTCGTCTTCCCGCTCGGACTGCTTACCCTGGACCGCTTCGGGCGGCGCGTGATACTGGCCCTACTCTCGCTGGGCTTCGTGGCGGTGCCCTTCTTCTGGACCGAGATCGCGTCGACGGTCGGCACCAACCTCGAGCGCATCAGCACGCTAGGCGACGAACTCACCAGCGGGACCCTGAACGAACGGTCCACCATCTGGCTGGCTGGTGTAGACGCTTTCTCGGTGAGCCCCATCGTAGGGGCCGGCGGCGGGACGTTCCCCGCCGCGATCCAGCGGGAGGTCGGTATGCGGCAGGTGGCGCACAACACGTTCCTGTCGGTGGCCGTAGAGATGGGAGCGATCGGCCTACTCCTGTTCGTGGCCATCCTCATCATCATCGCCGTCCCGCTACTGCGGCTCCCGCGCGCCGTGTTCGTGTCGGCGGTCATCCTGCTGGCGACCCTGCTCGTGGGCATAGCGCCGCTCTCATGGGAGTTCAGGAAGCCGCTATGGCTGGTCCTGACCGTTCTGATGATGATGGGCGGCGTGCGCCTGGACAGAACGGCGCTTAGGCGCCACGCGCCGGAGCCGGCGGGGCCAGCGCCCGCTTCCTGAATGTAAGCAAGACGTAAGTGTTCCCAAGCCATCATTGTGGGCGGAGCAAGGATCACCACACTCGTTCGCTGCTCCAGATGGGTGTCTACACATGCGTGATTCAGACCAAGGCGGAGTGATCATCATCGGCGGCGGCGGGTTCGGCCGGGAGGTCTTCCAGTACGCCATGGATGTTGGGCGCTTCGTGGTCAAGGGGTTCCTGGACGACAACGAGGAGCAGACGCTGGTGCTGCCTGACGGCATGCCGCTACTGGGGCGCGCGAGCGACTACCAGCCTGAGCCGGGCGATGAGTTCCTGCTCGCGGTAGGGAACCCTGAGACGCGGAAGAAGATCGCGGAGCGCTACTGGTCGTACGGAGCGGTCTTCGAGACGATCGTGCACCCGAACGCTTACATCGCCTCCTCCTCTACGATCGGTGTCGGCTCGATAGTCGCACCGTTCGCTTCGGTGGGTGCGTCGGCGGTCCTTGCGGAACTGTGCCAGGTGCACTTCTATGCTTCGGTAGCGCACGATGTGCGGGTCGGACGCTTCTCCGCCCTCTCACCGTATGCCGCCGTGAACGGTGGCGGCAGGCTCGGCGAGTGCGTCTTCATGGGTACCCGCGCTACCGTGAACCCCCTGCGGGCCGTTGCGGACCACTCGAAGGTGGCTGCGGGTTCCGTCGTCTACCAGGACGTGCCGGCGTGGTCCCTGGCGGCCGGGAACCCGGCGAAGGCGCGCCGATTGATGAACGCACCTGCGGGTGGGGCCAGTGATGAAAAGTGACGGTAACGACGGGAATGTAGAGTAGCCTTGAGTATCCGTGGAACACTTGTCCTAGGCGCCGGTTGTTGCAGCAGGATGCAATAATCGGGCCAGACCGCAACTACTGATTCTTTAGACCGTGCCGCAGACTGCGGCGCCATCTTGTCGATTAGGTAACAGAAGGGGAGAACCTGAATGTATCGGACCAAACTTGTTAGAGCTGGTCTTCTGTGTGCCGGCCTCGTGTTCGCGTTGGCAGCCTGCACCAAGACGCCGCTGGATAGGCCGGCGGCCTTCAGCTTCCAGAGCGTGGTCGACGCTGAAGTCGACACCTTGGTTAGGAGCGGGGCGGCCGTCATCTCTGGGATCAACGTTCCCGTAGACGCGTCCGTTGCGGGCGAGGGCGACCCCCAGTTGGTGGTGAACGACGAGCTGGTCGTAAGCGGTGCAGCCAAGGTGGTGGCCGGCGACCAGGTCGCGGTTCAGTTGACGTCGAGCCCGGACTTCGAGGAGACGCGGGTCGCAGTGGTAACGGTCGGTGGTGTGGAGGCGAGCTTCAGCGTCACCACGCGCTCGGCCGGGACTACCCCGGGTGAGCTCGAGTTCGACCCGGCGACCGACGTAGAGCCCGGCGTCACCGTGGCCAGCGCGCCAGTGACGCTTACATGGCTCGCGGCGCCGGTGAGCATCGAGGTCGCGGGCCAGGGCAGTCCTGAACTGCTCGTTAACGGCACCGCGCTGGCTGGGGGGCAAGGAACCGTGACCCAGGACGACGTGGTCGTGGTGAGCCTGACCTCCGACCCAGAGTTCGGGGCGACGCGAGTGGCGACGGTAACGCTGGACGGCACCGACGCCGCTTTCTCGGTCACCACGCGGGACGGTGTGGCTCCGACGGTGGAACTACAGACGGATCTGGGTGCGGGCTCGACCGCGTCGCCGGAGCAGGCCGTGCTGCTGAGCTGGACGGTGACGGGCGACTTCGACCGGCTCGAGCTGACCTCTTCGGCGCAGGGCTGGGTGCCCGTGGACGTTACGACCCGCGAGCCCCGCGAGTACCAGGTCGAAGTGCCCAACGGCGTGCCGAGCGTGCAGTACACGCTCGTGGCCACCCATCAACAACTGCCTGGCGACGGCTCCGACTCCGTCGACGTGGAGGTGCCCCTCTGGGTGTGCGCTGCGGCGGGCGCCGTCATAACGTTCGCGGACGCGGAGCTCGAAGGCTACTTCCGGGCGGAAGTCGCCGCTGCGCCGGGCGCGGACCTGACGTGCGCGGACGCGTTGAGTGTGACTGACTGGAGACTTCCCACCTGGGAAGGCGACCCGGGCGGCGTCGAATCGCTCGTCGGTATGCAGCACCTCCGTAACCTCGAGTACTTCTGGGCGGAGTTCAACGAGATCTCGGACCTGACGCCTCTGGCCGATCTCACCAGCCTTCGCGAGTTGCAGCTCGATGCGAACCGGGTCGTGAACCTGTCGCCCATCGCCGGCCTGACGGCGCTCGAGCTCATCGGCTTCTGGGACAACGGGCCCGTGAGGATCGGGGAGGCCGGCGGGTACCCGGTCGACGTCACCGTTGCCTGCCGGGATGGCATCACCGACATCTCGCCCCTGGCCAACCTCGTCAACCTGCGAACGCTGTACCTGAGCTGCAACAACATCGCGGACCTGACTCCGGTGGCGGGCATGTCTCAGCTCGAGCTGGCGTTCGTGATCAGCAACCGCATCCAGAGCATCGACGCGTTCAGCGGGGCGGCCAACCTGCAGGCCCTGCGGTTCAGCGATAACCGGGTCAACAGTGTGACCGGAGTGTTCGAGACCCTGACCAGCCTGCGCTGGTTGGAGATGGCCTACAACCGGCTGGGCGACGCGGGCCTGGTGGGCCTCGGGGCGCTGCCAGACCTGTTCGCTTTGGACCTGGAGGGTAACTGGTTCAGCGACTTCGACCCGCTCATCGACAACGCGGCGTTCCCCGCAGCCGTGGGCACGGGAGACGGTCAGGAGCCCGCCGTGGCCACGGTGTCGCTCGGCTACAACTGCATCGTGGACGGGGTAGCGGTTGAGACCGCCCTGGTCGCCAAGGGTGTAGTGGTGGTGGGCGGCGCGTCGGAACCGGGCGCCCAGCAGAAGGACCCCGGCGCCTGCGCGGCAGGACCCATGGGTGGCATGAGCGTAGACGCGGAAGCGCTGCGCCTGTTCCAAGAGCGCACGAAGCTGCGCTGATCCAACACGCGCTAGCAGCAAGGCGCCCCCAAGGGCGCCTTGCTATGGGCGCATGGGCTGCCCGGAAGGAGCACACCATGGATCCCACAACGTTCGGGGTTAGGCAGCGGCCTGCTTCCGCTGCCGCGGCCCCAGCTGTAGCCGCGTGCCGCTCGGGAACGGGGCGATGATGGAGCAGGAACCCGGCTTCGCCCAGGAGCTGGAGCCGGCGCCGGCCGTCGCGTCTTCGGTTCTGAAGCGGGCGTTCGACGTGGTCGCAGCCCTCACCGCGTTGGTGCTCTTGTCGCCCGTGCTGCTGGTCGTCAGCGTGCTGGTGAAGCGAAGGATCGGTTCCCCGGTACTGTTCAGACAACAGCGTGCGGGGCTCAGAGGGGAGCCGTTCGAGGTCCTCAAGTTCCGCACCATGACGGATGAGAAGGACGCGCAAGGCAACCTCCTGCCCGACGAGGAGCGCCTGCCGGCGTTCGGCGCAACGCTGAGGAGCACGAGCTTGGACGAGCTACCGGAGCTGATCAACGTCCTCCGGGGTGAGATGAGCCTCGTCGGACCGCGCCCCCTCGTCAGTCGTTACTTGCCTCGGTACTCGCCGGAGCAGGCGCGACGGCACCTGGCGCGGCCGGGGATCACCGGCCTGGCACAGGTCCGGGGCCGCAACGAACTGTCCTGGGAGGCCCGCTTCGAGCTCGACACCCAGTACGTGGACGAGTGGAGCTTCTGGCTGGACATACGGATACTCTTCATGACGGTAGGCGCCGTCCTGAAGCGCGATGGCATCAGTACGGAGGGACACGCGACCGCGCCGGAGTTCATGGGCAGCGCCCGGGATGACGGCGGCGACCAAGCGGAAGCCTAGGGAAGGGCCCAGCGGGCCAGGTCACCCAGCAGCGGCTTCGGTGAGCGCGTGGTTCAGCCCTGCAGCGTCGAACCGGTGCGCACGCCTGGCGGCCCGGCCACCCGCTGACGCCAACAGGTGCCCGAAGAGCGCTTCCCACTGGTTGACCACGCTCGTTATGTCGAAGCCCGCGAGCGCTACCGCTCTTGCGCGGTCACCCATCTCCAGCCGCCGGCTCACCGGGGCGGATTCCAGTTCGTTCATGGCCTGCGCCAGCGCAGCCGGGTCGCGGGGGGGCACCAGCCAGCCCGTACCGGGCTTGACGATCTCCGCCACGCCACCGACCTCCGTCGCCACGGCGGGGAGGCCGCTCGCGGCGGCTTCCAGCAGGGTGATGGGGAGACCCTCCCACGCGGACCCGAGCACGAAACCGTCGGCTGCCGACATCAGAGCGCCCACGTCGGACCGCAACCCCAGGAACCTGACCCGCTCGGACAGGCCGAGCTCCTTGACCTGGGCTTCGGTCGCCTGACGAAGCTCACCGTCTCCCACCAGCCAGAGGAGCGATGACGAGTCCTGCGACGACAGCGCGGCAAGGAGGTTCGGGTAATCCTTCTGTTCCGTGATCCTGCCGACCGTCAACCACACGAAAGAGTCGCCCGCTCCGAGCTCCGCCCGGAGCCTCTCACGGTCGCCTAAGTTCCGCGAGAAGCGTCGCAGGTTGATGCCGTTCGGGATGTACGCGCTCTTCTCCGGTCTGACGACGCCCATCTCCACGTACCGGTCGACGGCAGAACGGCTCACGTTCGTCGTGACCTCGCTGAGGCCGTCCGTCATCCGGTAGCCGAGGTAGCGAAGCGCGCCCCCCTCGTTGATGTTGTGGGCGGTGCAGACGAGGCAAGTCAGTGGCCCCGCCAGCCGGGCGACCCTGGCCAACAGGTTCGCGTGGACCATGTGGGCGTGCACCACGTCTGGTTGGAACTGCCGATAGATGCGGGCCAGGTGAGCGATGGCGCGGGGGTCTGGCAGGCCGGGCCGCATGTCAAGCGAGAAGAGCTCCACGTTGGCGGCTTCCAACTGTGCTTCGTACGCGCGTGGGGTCACCATGCTGACGACGCCCACCTTCCAGCCGCGCTCCGCGAACCTAGCGGCCAGCTCGACCACCAGAGCCTCGGCTCCGCCGTAATCCAGCGAGGTGATGACGTACAGGAGGCGCCCGACCGTTCGCTCGGCCGCCGCTGGGCCCGGGTCAGGCATCGAAGCCGCCTGCCTTGAGGTAGTTGCGAGCCGACTCTTCGGGTGAATAGGGCGCGAGAACGTCCGACCCCACACCGGTGCGGGGGGCGTCGAGCGCCTCCACTATGGCGTGGGCCAGCGCTTCATGATCGCGCACAGGTACGAGGGCGCCCAACCGGCCGCCTTCGAGGATCTCGAAGGGACCGCTCTCACAGTTCGTGGAAACCACGGGGGTGCCGGTAGCGAGGGCTTCGATCAGCACCGTGGGGAGCCCTTCGCGTATGGAAGACAGGGCGAAGACGGCCGCGTGGGCCATGTACGTCACGGGGTTGTTGACGAAGCCAGGCAGCAGCACCGAGTCGCTCAGCCCAAGCTCGGCGGCCAAGCCCTCCAGCGCCGCCCGGTCCGGGCCTTCGCCGAGGATCATCAGGCGAGCGTTCCGCTCCGACCGGACCTTGTGGAACGCCCGGATGAGGTTGGGGAAATCCTTCTGCGGCACCAGCCTGCCAACCCCCAGGATCACTGGAGGCTGGCCCGGCTGCAGCCAGGGGTGTTCCATGGGCAGCTCGACGGATTCCCAATAACGCCTCGTGAGGACGGGGTTCATGATCACCTGTACCGAGTCTCTGGGAATCCCGACGCCGGCAGCGACACTGTCGGCCACGCCACCCGAAACGGCCACCACGGCGGCGGCGTCCTTGTAAGCGAAGCGCGCCAGCCGCCTATATGCGCGGTCCTTGAAGCCGGCGGGCGGGTCCGGCAACGCGATGTGCTCGGTCAGCACGAGCTGTGTGGGCACTCCGGCCAGCCGTCGCGCCAGGAGCGCCACCAGGTTGGAATGGCCCTCCACGCAGATCATCAGGTCGGGCCGTTCTCGCCGCAGATAGCGCGCGAGCGGCAACGGTGTGAGCAGGGCCCGCCCGCTCCGCAGGTCGACGAGCCGGGTTCCTGTGGGCACGGCGTCGACCAGCTCCCCCTTGGCGGCGAACACCACCAGATGAACCTCGCACCCGAGCCCCTCCAGGCCCTCGATCAAGTTCAGGGTCACGCGCTCGGCGCCTCCACCGACGAGGAGGGGCAGGAGCAGCGCAACACGCAACCTACGGTCGTGGGCTTCAGACATGGGGCGAGGATACCGTCAGCAGTCTGACCGGTTGATTACTTGGCCGGGGAAGTTCTCCGGTCACAGACCTAGTAGGCTATGCGAGTGCTGCTGCGTCACGGCCTCCAGTATCTATTGGCACGCGGGCTACCAGGCGTGCTCAACTTCTTGGCCATCGCGGTCTACACGCGCCTTCTCAACCCGGAGCAGTACGGCGCCTACGCCCTGACGATCGCGACCGTAAGTGCGGTGGACGCGCTACTGCTGCACTGGCTGCGGCTTGCGCTCCTCCGGTTCTTGCCGATGGCGAACCAGGATCAGCCCACCACGCTCGTCACGATCGTGAGGCTGTACGCGCTCATCTCGGTCGTGGTGTCCGTGCTCGCCGCCGCCGTCGGTTGGCTGGTGGTAGACGACGACCTCTCGAGGCAGCTCGTGCTTCTCGGCGCCCTGCTGTTCGTGGTGCAAGGCGCGTTCGAGCTGACAGTGGAGAGGGAGCGGTCCGAGCTTTCCCCGAAACGGTACGGGCTATACGCGGGCCTCAAGGCCGTGATCGGCTTGGCTGTCGGGACTTTCCTTGCGGCTTCCGGCATGGGGGCGGCGGGTCTCCTCATCGGGCTCGTGGTGGCGATGATCTTCCCGCTCGTGGTGTTGGGGGGCGGGGCGCGCTGGCTGAGTCAGCTGGGCGCGCGGTACGACCCAGCTTTGGCTCGCAAGGTCATGGCGTACGGGGTGCCGCTCGCCGCCACCAGCGTGCTGGCGTTCCTGGTCTCCGGGTCCGACAGGTTCATGCTCGCGTGGTACCTGGATACGGGAGCCGCCGGTCAGTACGTGGTCGGCTACGATCTCGCCCAGTTCACGCTCGGTCTGCTGCTCAACATCGTCAACCTGGCGGCCTACCCCTTGATCGTCAGCGCCTTCGAGAAGAACGGTGAAGAGGCCGCGCGTCGGATGTTGCGGTGGACCCTGCAGCTCCTGCTCATGGTCGGGTTACCTGCCACGGTAGGGCTGGCGGTTCTGGCCCCGAACATCTCTGCCGTGCTGGTGGGTGCCGAGTTCGAGAGCGCGGCCAGGATGATCATCCCAGGTATCGCAGCCGCTGCGTTGATCGCCGGACTCAAGGCGTTCTACCTGGACCTGGCCTTCCAGTTGCGAGGCAACACCATCGTTCAGGTCTGGGTCCTGCTCGCCACCGCCCTGCTGAACATCGGTCTCAACGTGTTGTTCATCCCTGTCTGGGGCATCATCGGCGCCGTCTACGCCACGGTCATCGCGCACGCAGTGGCCATCCTCCTCTCGTGGGCTCTGGGCCGGAGCGCGCTGAGGTTGCCTTTGCCGGGTAAGGGCTCCCTGCCCATCTTCCTAGCTACCCTGCTGATGCTCGGCGGCCTGCTCCTCGTGCGGCACTGGGTTGGCCCCGTGGCGCTGGTGGGCCAGGTGCTCATCGGCGTGCTCATCTTCGGAGCGAGCCTCCTGGCGGTGGACCGGAACTACTTCCGGCGACTCGCGGCGTTCAAAGAGTAAGCCCCCGGCGCGGTGCGCCGAGGGCTTCTCCTTGGTTCCGGGAACCGTGCGTTCCGGGAGCCGTTACGCCTGGTGGCTTAGTTGCCGACCTGCGTGGTGAGCCCGAGGTTGTTCAGGCCGGTCGACTCTTGCCAAGTGCCAACGTTCGCCAGGCGGATGCTGTACCGCGCGTCGGTAGCGAGCCGCGCGTCCGCGTCAGGCATGCCCAACAGCACTTCGTAGGAGCCTGCCGGCAGGGTGCCGGGAAGTATGACGGAGAGTTGCAGCGTGCGCGTTTCGCCGGCCAACGGCAGCAAGGTGCGAGCGTCGGAAACGGCGCGGACCGCGTACGAGGCGCCGGTGGCGGTGTTGCGAAGCACTATGTCCATAGGGCGGGGGTTGTAGACCTTGCCGAAGCCATCGTTGCGCATGCGGAGGTCCAGCGTGAGCGTGCCACCCGGGTTGACGTTAGCGGTGACGGCGCCGGTCTCGAGGCCCAGGCGGTAGCCCAGGCGGCGCGAGATCTCGTCGTAGCAACCCTGATCGCGCCAACGGTTGAGGACACCGGAGTGGAAGCCGGAGTTGAGGTAATCCCAGTGGAACTGAGCCAGCTCGTCGAGGGCGACGACGCAGTCCTGCCGCGAGCTCGGGTAGCCGATAGCGCAGGTCTCACCACCGGTAGCGGTGTAGCGCGTGAACTCCGCGGTTTCCCGGCGGTCGCGAACCTGGTCGCCAGCGTAGGTGCCGGTGTCGCTGTCCGTGGAGAGGAAGCAGTCGTTCTTGAAGCCCAGGCGAGCCTGGTTGGAGTCGCTGAATATGGCGACGTTGGGGTCGGGCGAGCCAACGATGTCTCTACGGTGGAACGGTGCTCGCACCTGAACCATGCGGGAATCGGGCAGTGCGTTGAGGAGGGCCTCGCCGATGGCCTTCTTGTTGCTGGCCGTGGCCAGGCCGTTGGTGCTCGAGTGCCATTCACCCCAGGCGCCGATGAAGCCGGCCTGCAGCACCGAGATAACGTCGGAGTACTCCTCAAGCACGGGCTGCAGCTGGTTGATGTGCGACAGCACGCGGTTGAGAGGTGCGTCCGGGGCGTTACCGAAGTTGTAGGAGAAGCGCAGGACGATCTTGATGCCTGACCCGCGGGCCCTCTCGAGGCCGTTGCGCAGGTTGTTGAGGAAGCTGCTCGGGATGTCCGAGTTGCGGTAATCGTCGAGGCGGACGTACGAGCGGGCCAGGGTGAAGCCACGACCGCGCACGTTGTCGAAGCCGGTACCGGCGATCAGGTCGACTTCGGAGTGGAAGCCGCGTTCCGGGTTGAGGAAGTTGCCGTTCGAATCGATCTGATAGGTGGTCTGAGTCTTGGGACCCGGGTTCGGATCGGGAGCTGGGAACGGGTTGGGGGTGGGCGTGGGGGTGGGCGTCGGCGTGGGGGTGGGCGTCGGCGTCGGCGTGACGCCGGTGTCTCCACCCGAGACCACTTGGGCGGACTCGTAGACCGCCACGATGGGATCGGGATGGCTGCCGGCCGCGACCGCAAGACCGTAGTAGGCGCTGCCCGACAACTGGATGGTGGTGGAAGCCACCTGCTGCCAGTCGGAACCGTCGACGCTCGACTCGGCAGAAACCCGGTTGCCGTCACGCGTTATGCGCAGCCAAAGTGGAGCGGTTGCGCCCTGGCGCGAGCCTAACCAGTGGGTGTCCTCACCAGTAGCGGACCTGGCGGTGACGATGAGCCCGCGATACTGGTCGTTGTTGATCGCGTAGAGCGTGATGTTCGCGGCATCGGGCGCAAGCCCGTCGCGGATGGTGAGGCCGGCCTTGGGCCAGATCTGGGGAGTAGTGGCGCCGTGCTCGACGAGGCGGGCCACTATGGCGGTGTCGCCACTGGCTTGTTGGTAGGTGAAGTGGAACGCATCGGCCGCATCGGCGATGTCGCCGCTGCTCGTGAGGACGATCTGTTCCTCTTCGATATCCGTTGACCCGAGGCCGGTGCCGCCGATGTCGGCAACCTGCCACGCCTGTTCGGTTTGAGACGGGTTCTCACCCGGGCCAGGATGTTGGCCCAGGGATTCTGTAGAAGAGCAAGCGACTAACGCTAAAGCTGCGAAGACGAGTGCAAGCATAGGTGCGCCAAGTCCAAGTATACGTCGCTTTGGCTTTGGATCAGACACCATCACAACAACTCCTATCGGTTCGGTGGTCTCTCGGCGGCGGGAGAACGCGTTAGGAAAGTCAGACATTTCCATTGGTCCTCATCTTGTGACGTACAACCGCACTTCGGCCAAAAGTCCGGAAGTTCTTACGTCACTTGCCGCTGAGTGCGCAAGGGCAATACGGCTTGATGCCTAACTGCCTTAGCTTGAGAACAAAGCTATCCGACCCGATTCTTAGAAGTATGACGTCAGTGATGGATGTGGGCTTCGTTACACGAACTGCTGCTAGAATGGCCGGCTCGCCGCGCCTGGTTATAGCGTGCTGCACGGCAGAATCGCGCTCGTTGCCGGACGCCGAACCGCCTGTTGACAGGCCGGTTCACGGCCGTTGGTCCTCGTGAGTCAGCCGCGTGAACGGGATACGACTCTCACTTTTGCTTCGGGGGCCGCGCCGCCCCGCGCGTCGCTCCACTCACTGGAGAGCTCCGCAGAAGCCTTGGGCAGGCGCCTACGCCTGCCAACGGACAGGACCTTGAAGATGGAGCCGGCCCCGGAGCCCTCGAGTACCTCGACGGTGGTGCGGTACGCGTCCAGCGGGGTCATGTACGCCCTGGCTAGAAGGACCACGGCGTCGACCGTGTTCGCCAGGGAGTAAGCGTCCGGGAAGTCTCCCGAGGGGGGCGTATCGATGATTATGACGTCGTAGCGTGAACGCCAGAAGTTGATGAAGCCTGGCATCCGGCGGGCGAGAGAGACGGAACTCCCCACGCCGTTACGCGCCCCGGCCGGGATGTACTCCAGAGTGGCCAGCCCAGGCACTTTCGAAGCGACCTGCGCCCCGGCCCCTTTCTGGAGCAGGTCGGCCAGTGTCGGACCGCCACGTGGGGCGGGCAACGCTTGCGACGCTACCGAGTACTTGAAATCGGCGTCGACCACCAGGACGCTCAACCCTGCACGCATGTACGCCTTGGCGAGGTAAAGCGCCATCAGCGATTTCTCGTTGGGATCGGTCGGTGAGGCCACCGCAACCACCAACCCGATGGGCACGGTGTCGTCGTTCCCGGTGGGTCTTCTAAGCGCCTGAAGCGCGACCGCCAACCGTTCCACGGCGGCGGCGAACTGTGGCCCCCTGGACTCGGGAGGCAGCACGATTATCGGCTCCTCATCGGCGGCCGTGAGCATGTCGTTGGAGTTGCGCACCCTCGGGCTCGTGGCGGCAGCGAAGAACATGACGAGGTATACCGCCAGCACCGCCAACACGAACGCCACGACCGTGATGAACAGGGTCCTGTCGTTCACCGGCCTCGGGTCGATCACCGCGTCGCGGAACGGCTCGAGCAGGCCGATGGCGACGACGGAGAGGCTGAGGGTCTCTGCCTGCCGCAGCTGCGTCTGCCGGCTGTCTCGCGTGGCGCGGAGTACCAGAGCTTCATCCTCGTTGCCTGCCTGTTCGGCAGCGATGAGCTGTGCTCCGATCAGCAGCACTGAACGCCGTAAGGCGGCTACCGTCTCCTGCACGTTCATGATGACGCGGTCGCGGTCCCAGCCGAGCAGGACCTGAGCGAGAGAGTTGGCTATGCGACGGGCCTGCTCGGCGTCTTCGTCCTCCACCTCGATGCGGAGGAGGCCCGATATCAGCCCCTCGTCCACACGGATCCGTATGGCCCTCCGCCACTCGACCATCTCCTCTGCCGTGGGCTGCTGACCCAGGGCGGCGGTGAGCGCCGACTCCATCAAGCCGCCTTCGATCACCGCTGAGCGGTAGATATCGGGGTCGAGCTGAGCCGGCTCGATGATGTTCGCGCTGTCGGAGTAACCGGAGTTGGGCCTGGTTGCGAGCAGCACGGCGGTCGCCCGGTACACGGGGGTGGGGTTGCGGCTGATCAGGTAGACGGCTGCAGCGCAGGCGGCAGCGACGATCAGTGCTGGAAGGAAGCCGCGTGAGATGAAGCGGAGCGCATCTCGGAAGGAAATCGTCACACTGTCCTGTTCAATCACTTGTTAGGCACTCCACGCTCGTGTCACTTGGGGATCACGGTTGTCTTGCGGCCAGTCTACGTCAGGTCGGTGACGCCCTTCAGCGGGTCGCTTGTTGCAGGACGTCCTTCACTACCTCGGCGGCCTGAAGCAGCGACTCGGCCTTGAGGCCCGGATGGACCTGGAGCATCAGCGAGGTCTCGCCCAGCTCGTGGGCCGCCTTCAGGGGCTCCGCCGGCTGCAGACCCACGGAAGTGAACGCGATCTCCCGGTATATCTCGCTGCAACTGCCGGAGCTGATGGGAACGCCCGAGTTGCCGATCTCGATCTGGATGCGGTCCCTGGTCCACCCAGCCTTCAGCGCTTCAGGGACTACGTACATGTAGAACTTGTAGTAGGCGTGAACGTCGGAGGCGCCTACGGTCGGGATCCGCACCGCGTCTTCGCCCGCCAGCGCGTTCCGCAGTAGCGCAGCGTTCTCGTTGCGTACGCGCACCGTTTCAGGGAGGTCGCGCAGCTGGAGCCTGCCTATGGCAGCCTGCATCTCCGTCATCCGCCAGTTGGTGCCGAAACTCTCGTGCAGCCACCTGAAGCCGGGAGCGTGCTGCTTGTTGAACACCGTATCGAAGCTCTTGCCGTGGTCCTTGTAGGACCACGCCAGGTTCCAGCCCGCTTCGTCGTCGAGGGCGATGAGGCCGCCTTCGCCGCCCGTGGTGATGATCTTGTCCTGACAGAACGAGAAGGCTGCAGCGTCTCCGAAACTGCCCACCACGTTTCCGGCATGTTCAGCGCCGTGAGCCTGGGCGCAATCTTCGAGCACCGCGATGCCGTGCTCGGCAGCGAGAGCCATGATGCTCGTCATGTCGGCCGGCCAACCACCCAGGTGCACGACGATGATGGCCTTGGTCTTCTTCGTTATGACGGGTTCTATCGTCGCCGCGGTGATGTTGCCGCTGTCGGGATCAACGTCCGCGAAGACGGGCTTGGCGCCCTGCAGCACGGCGGCGCTGGCAGACGCGATGAACGTGCGGGGGGTGGTGATGACTTCGTCGCCCGCTTGAACGCCGAGCGCCTTGAGAGCCAGCTCCAGGGCAGACGTGCCGTTCATGACGGCTACCGAATGCTTGCGGCCCAGGTAGGTGGCGTACTCAGCTTCGAAGGTTCTTACGGTCTCGCCCGTCCACTGGTTGACCTTGCCGGACCGCAGCACCTCTGCAACGGTCTGCACTTCCTCTTCGCTGTATGCGGGCCAGGGCGCCCATTCGATCTTAGGCAGTTGTCTGGTGGTGCTCATATCGTGCCCTTTCGACGTGTTACCGGAGATGTGTGCGCTTCGTTCTGCGGAGTTCTGTGATCGGTGCGCTTCACGGTGTGCGCGCAGCTACGGGTAATGATATGCCCACTCGCGCGCTTTCATTCATGAACCTGGTCACAGGCCGAGCCTATCCAGCATGGCGGCGTTCACCAGGTTGACGTCATACTTGCTCTCGGCCAGTTGCCGGCTCGCGGCCCCCATGGTCGCTATCAGCTCCGGTGCGACGAGGAAGCGCTGCATGGCCTGCTCCAGCGACGTCACGTCGCGGGGCTCCACCAAGAAGCCGTTCACGCCCTCCACTACGGTCTCACGGCAGCCGGGAGCGTCGGTCGTCACCACGGGCCTGCCCGTTGCCAGGGCCTCGAGCGCCGTTCTGGGCGTGCCTTCTCGGTAGTAGGAGGGGAGCACGAACACCGAGGCCGCCTGGAGGTACGGCCTGACGTCATCCGTCTCTCCCAAGTACTCGACTATGCCGGAGCGTTGCCACTCTGCTATCTCATCGCCGGAGATCGCAGTGGGGTTGGAATCCAGCGGACCCAGGAGCTGGAACCTCGCCTCAGGATGGCGCCGCTTCAGGTTCCTGGCGGCGTCCACGAACTGCGTGATCCCCTTCTCGCGGATCAACCTCGCTATCAGAAGGAAGATCGGCGGTTCGTCGGGCGCGCCGCCACGCTCGAAGCGCCCCAGGTCGACCCCTGAGCCGGCTACCAGAGCCGCCCTCTCCTGGCTAACGTAGCGACGCTTCAGGAACTCGCCTTGGTCATCCGGGTTCTGGAAGAAGACGACGTCTGCTCCCGTCAGGGAGAGCCGGTAGAGCACGTGGATCACACGGCCCACGGCGCGCTGCTTCAGGCTGTCTGACCCGAAGGCGTAGCCGAGTCCAGTTATCAACGCGGCTCGCTTCGGCACGCGCGCCAGCCGCGCAGCCAGGTTGCCGTAGATGACCGGTTTGATCGTGTACCCAAGGAAGAGGTCCGCTCTCTCCTCTCGTAGCAGGCGCTTGAGCCCGAACATGTAGCGCAGGTCTGCCACCGGGTTGAAGCCGGTCCGCTCCAGCGGGACCCTCCGGTGAGTGACCCCCATGTCCCGCAGGTCCGCTTCGTACCGCGGGTCGGCTTCGGGACTGACCGCGATCACCTCGTGACCGCGTGCGATCATGGCGCGAAGGAGCGGCCCACGGAAGTTGACGAGCGACTGCGTGATGTTCCCGACCAGCACGACCTTCATGCTTCCAGGCTCCGGAGCCACAGTTCCAGCACCAGGAACGAGTACGAGATGTAGGCCTTGTTGCGGTCGGCGAAGCTGCCGGGGTCGAGTACCCGCTGCACCAGCGCGCGATCGACGTAGTTGAGCGTCCGGGCATCTGGTGCGCCCAGAAGATCCATGGTCATGGCCCGCCAGGGGCCCGCGAGCCAGGCGTCGAGCGGGACCTCGAAACCGCGCTTCTTGCCGCGCACCACATCCTCCAGGAGGACATCGGCGTACGCGTCCCTCAACACCGCTTTGGGGCGGCCCCCGCGGACGCGGTAGTCGGACGGCAGGCTGAGCGCGAGCTCACCCAGCCGGTGATCGAGGAGAGGCGAGCGGCCTTCCAGCGAGTACGCGGACGTGGCCATGTCCATCTTCACGAGAAGGCTGCTGACGAGGTTCAGTTTCAGCTCCAGGTCGACCTGTTGATCCAGGAAGGGCAGCCGCTCGTCGATCAGGTCGCGCACCAGCTCTTCGCTGGCGCGGACCGGCGCCTGCCAGAACGGTCGCTTGTCGCTCTCACGGAGCATGTCCGCCGTGTAAACGAGGTAGCGCTCCTCCGCCGGGAGCGAGAGCCCGCGCGACAGCCGGCTTATGAGCCCCAGCTTGGAGCGTCTGGATAAGCGCTCGGGTGGGAGAAGCGCGGTCAAGGCGCGCGCGAGGGGGCGCGGGACCCACGCCAGTCGGCCGAGCGCTTGCACGGCCACGTGGCGACGGTAGCCGCCGAAGAGCTCGTCGCCGCCGTCCCCGTTCAGCACGACGGTCACTTCCTGCCTGGCGGCGCGGGAGACCTGCAGGCTCGGTATGGCGCTCGGATCGGCGAAAGGCTGATCGTAGGTTCTTACCAGGAAGTCCAGGTCTCGGACGGGGTCGATATCCAGGTGCAGGACGGTGTTGCGCACGCCGAGGCGCTCGGCCGAGCGCCTCGCGACGCCCGATTCGTCGAGCTCCGGGTTCTCCGACGCCACCGTGAACGTCCTGAGTTCGGCGCCCACGAGCCGAGCGGCTTCGTAGGTAACGATGTTGCTGTCGACGCCGGCGGAAAGGAACGTTCCGAGGGGCACGTCGCTACGTAAACGCAAACGCACCGCCTCCGTGATCTCGCTCCGGACGGCCGCCTGGGCGTCCTGATAAGAGCCCTCGAACTTCGGGGTGAAAGCTGGTTTCCAGTACTCGCGGATACTCGTGCCGTCTCTCGTGGCCACCAGGAACGTGCCGGGTGGAACGGCGAGGACTCCCTTGTAAACGGTCTGAGGCTGCGGGACTGAGCCGAACGTCAGGTAGTGGTAGATGGCTTGTGGATCGATCTCGACAGGGACGCCCTCGGAGCGCATCAGGGGAAGGAGCGCCTTGAGTTCGGACGCGAAGATGAGTCCCCCAGCAGGGGTTCGAGCGTAGTAGAGCGGCTTCTTGCCGAACCGGTCACGAACCAGGACCAGCCGCTCATGCCGGCGATCGAAGAGCGCCACGGCGAACATGCCCCTGAGGCGCACGGCGAAGCCTTCCGGGTCGTCCTCGTACAGGTGTACCAGCGCTTCCGTATCGGACCTGGAGCCGAGCCGGTGCCCCCTGGCCTGGCACTCGGCGAGAAGCTCCACGTAGTTGTAGATCTCTCCGTTGAACACCACACCGACGTCTCGGGTCTCGTTCCAGATCGGTTGGTCGCCACCGGCTAGATCGATTATGGCGAGACGCCGCATGCCGAAGGCGAGGGACTCCTCCACGTGCTTGCCTTCGCCGTCGGGACCGCGGTGCCTCAGGTTGAAGAGGGATTCATCCAAGGCTCGCTCGACGTCGGGCCCACTCGGTAGCCACATGCCACTGATGCCGCACATACGCCAGCGAAGATAACCGGCGGCGCTCGAGCGCAAGGTGAAGTCTGCCATGAGTGACAGGCTCGGAGGGGCTCTCGGGCCGCCGTGAACGACCAGGCCGAACGAGAGAAGGGCGACCCCTGGAGGGGTCGCCCAACGCACTTGAACTGTTCGGGTAGGCCGGCGGCTACCCGTGTTGCCTAGGGGAACTCCACCTGCACGAAGCTCACGTCGAACGTGGCAGTGCGTGCCGGGGTCTGGCTGTCGGCCACAGTGACGGTGTAGGTCCGGTCACCGTTGTGCTGGTCCTCGTCGTTCTCGGTGAGGTGCTCATCGCGCACGATCTCGCCCGTAGCGGGGTCGATGCTCCACACGTCGTCGGAGCACGGATCGGAGCTGCAGGACACCCTCGCCCAGCTGAACGTGAACGGTGCGCTGCCACCAGGAACCGAGATGTTGACTCCGGACGCGAGGTTGCCGTCGAAGCCCGTGGTGTAGGTGTATACGGCTGGGTCGTAGATCAGGCCAATGGCCAGGCCGAGCTCGATCTGGGTGACGTCGGTCTGCCCGAGCGCGTCGGTGGTGCGCACGTAAGAGCGGTGGAAGCCGTAATCGGCAACGGTGCCGGTGATATTGCCGTCCGCATCGACCTCGAGGTCTGCCGGCAGGTCACCCTGGTCGGCCACGTCGTGGTCGCTCCAAACGCCGCCTGGGCCGAAGCGATCCGCCCACTCAAGGGCAGCCGGGTCGATGGTTACCACTTCGAAGGTGAAGGGCGCCAGACCACCGCTGGTGATGAGCGCCACGGGGCCGAAGGCGTCACCGAACGCGCCGTCCTCACCCACGTACTCGACGACCACGAGGGGGGCGGCGATGGTGAACGAGAACTCCGAAGTTGCGGTCTGCCCGAGCGAATCGGTGACCGTGACCGTGCCCGACACGGCGCCTTCCACTAAGGTGCTGCCTTCGATGGTGCCGTCGTCTTCGTCGAGCGTGAGGCCTGCGGGCAGCGCACCGCCCGTGAGCTCGTAGCTGAGGGGTGCGACGCCGCCCGTAGTAGCCGGGGCAGCGATGTCGATGTCGGCTCCGGCCAGGTAGCCGGCGTCCGTCACGTAATCGCTCGCTGTCAGGGCCGGATGCACTTCGACCGTGGCGGTGCCGCTAACGGACGGGTCGAACACGGAGGTTGCCCTGATGGTGGTGGTACCCGGCGCTACCGCGGTGACCAACCCGGAGCCGTTGACGGTGGCGATGGCCTCGTCACTACTGCTCCAGGTGACGCCGGTGGGAGCACCGCCCGTCTGGTTCACGGAGACGGACAGCTGCTGCGTTCCGGTCGGCACCAGTTCGAAGGTGGCGGGGCTCACCGTGACGCTGTTGATGGCGCGGGCGTCTACGACGGTGATGACAGCGGAACCGGACGCCTCGGGGTTGAAGACCGAGGTGGCGGTGATGGTGGCTTGACCTTCGCTGACGGCGGTGACGACACCAGCGCCGCTCACCTGGGCGACGGCTTCGTTGCTGGAGGCCCACGTGACGGACGCGTCAGCGCCACCGAGCGCGGTGACCGTGGCGGTAAGCGTGAGCGTTGCGCCGAGGTCGATGGTTTCGGTTGCGGGCGTGACGACTACGCCGGTGACGGCCTCCGGCTGGGCGTCGGTGGTGAACGACCAGGAGTAAGGCGCTGCCAGGCGCCCGTTCGCAGCAGAGCGAAGGGTGTCGGCGAGCGTGGCCGTGTACTCGGTGTCGTGAGCCAGGTTCGAAGCGGGGGTGAACGTGGCGGTGCGCGTGTCAGCGTCGTAGCTGGTGGTTCCGTCGACCGGGCCGAGCGCGTTGGCGAGCGTGAACGACCGCCCGATCGTGGCCTGCGAGATCTCGACGTTGAAGGTGGCCGAGACTGCGCTGGTAACGGCTACGTCGGCGGCTTCGTTCGCCGGCGTGACGGCCGTGACCTGTATCGCTGCTGGTCCTGCCGGTGTACAAGCTGCTATCACCGCCGCAAGAAGAAGCAGTAGTCCGATCAATCTCTTGAGCATTCGTTCCTCCCTATTTGGTTACTGCCAGACAGATAACCACTGGTGATACCTTAGCAAGCTTACAGAGCGGTTGCTGCCGGTGAACGTATCGACAGGCGAGAACTCGCACCGGACTCGGGACTATGGCCAGTGGAACCTCCGTTTCTCCAAAACAGCTCCTGGCGCCCCGCCAAGCGCTCAGCCATCTGCCAGCGCTCAGGCTGGACGCCGTCACAGCAGCTCGCGGGCCGGGAGCGATGGTAGGGAGGGCGGAACGCGTGCGATACTGCGACCCCGTAAGCGGCGAGTATTAGGATACCGCCGGGGGCTGGAGGTAAGCAGCGGCATGTGCGGCATTGCAGGCGAGTATGTGAAACACGGGAGCCAAGCATCCCGCGACTTCCTCTTGGCGATGGCCGGGGAGCTCGCTCACCGCGGACCGGACGGCGTAGGCGTCTACCTGGACGGTCGGTTCGGCATGATAAACACCCGGCTGTCGATAATCGACCTTGCCGGCGGCGCCCAGCCCTTGTCCAACGAAGATGGCCGCTTCTGGGTCATGCAGAACGGTGAGATATACAACTACGTGGAGCTGATGACGGAGCTGGAGGGCCTTGGTCACCGCTTCCGCACGAGGTCCGATACCGAAGTGGTGGTCCACGCCTTCGAAGAGTGGGGAGTGGACTGCCTGAACAAGCTGAACGGGGAGTTCGCGCTCGCCATCTACGATCGGCATTCGCAGCGGCTGCTCCTCGCGCGTGACCGCTTCGGCATCAGGCCACTGTTCCTTGCCGAGTTCGGCGGGGAGCTGCAGTTCGCCTCCGAAGCCAAGGCCCTGCTGCGTCACAGGCTGGCGGAGCGGCGCATCGACGAGTTCGCACTGGTAGAGACCTTCACGCTCTGGAGCGTTCAGCCGGATCGCAGCGCGTTCCCCGGCATTCGGGAACTTCCCGCCGGCCACTACGTCTGGGCCGGGCCGGACGGTCTCTCGCAGGCCGTGCAGTGGTGGGACATGAGCTTCGGACCCAGAGAGGGAGACCTGGAAGCGTCGGTGGACGAACTCCAGGAAGAGCTCCTGACGCTCCTCGAAGAAGCCACCAGGATCCGTTTGCGAGCCGACGTTCCGGTGGGTGTGTACCTGAGCGGCGGACTGGATTCCAGCGCTACGACCGCTCTGGCCAGACGGCATACCACAGGGACCCTGGAGGCCTTCAGCGTGGCCTTCGACGACCCGCGCTTCGACGAGTCGCGGTTCCAGGAGCAGATGGCGCGCGAACTCGGCGTGAACCTGAGGACCATCAAGGTGTCCGACGCCGAGGTGGCCGAGGTGTTCCCGGAAGTGATCCGTTACGCGGAGAAGCCGATGCTGCGCACCGCGCCCGGGCCCCTGCTCCTGCTGTCGCGGTTCGTGCGGGAGCGAGGTTTCAAGGTCGTTCTCACCGGCGAAGGTTCGGACGAACTGCTGGGCGGCTACAACATCTTCCAGGAAGCCATGGTGCGTCGCTTCTGGGCGCGGATGCCGGATTCGAAGCTGCGGCCGCGCCTGTTGGGGGAGCTCTACCCCTACCTTTCGAGGGACTTGCAGCAGGGCGGCGGGTTCATGTCCGAGGTCTTCAAGGGCGGCATGCTCGACACCGAGGACGCGCTCTACAGTCACAGACCCCGGTTCCGCACTTCCGCTCGCAACCTGCGGTTCCTGAGCGCGGGTACTCTCGGGACGAAGGACTCGGTCGGCGACCCGGAGAGCAGGCTCATGGAGCGCTTGCCCGCGAAGTTCCGCACCATGGGGCCCCTGGGTCAGGCGCAGTACCTGGAGATAACCACGTTCCTCACGGGGTTCCTACTGCACTCGCAGGGCGACCGGATGCTCATGGCTTCCTCGGTCGAGGGCAGGTTCCCGTTCCTCGACGCGAACGTGGCCGAGTTCGCGGGGCGGCTTCCCGAGCGGCTCAGGCTGCGAGACATCCAGGAGAAGTACCTCCTGCGCAGATCGCTGGCCAACGTCCTGCCGGACGAGATCAACAAGAGGCCGAAGCGACCCTACAGGGCGCCGATACTTAGGGCGTTCTTCGGGCCGCAGGCGCCGGAGTACGTTGCGAGCCTGTTGGCCGAGGACAAGGTCGCGTCGACCGGTCTGTTCAACGCGCCGCTGGTTCACAGGCTGGCTCAGAAAGCCACGCGCTACGCCGACGTGGGCCTCAGCGAGAGCGACGAGATGGGCCTGGTGGGCGTTCTGTCGACGATGCTGCTGCGCGACACGCTGGTGGAGAACCCGCGGCTGGCGCCACCGGCCGTGCCCACCCGCCTGGTCGATGGCGACACGGTCCTCATCGGAGGCAGCGCGGGCGCCGTGTAAGGGCTTCGTTATAAGGCTGGAATAGACTCCAATCTGTAGGCCGCCCGAAGGGTGGTCGTGAGCGATCGTTAAGCTTCGCCGGATGGGAAGGTCGATGAAGGCACACCCGAGGTTCCACAGGTTGCTCCAGGACAGCCTGACGAAGAGTGCAGACACCAAGCCCGACAAGGTGGCGGTCATAACTGGTGATGAGCGGGTCACTTACGCCGAACTGCAAGAGCGGGCGCAGCGCTTCGCGAACCTGCTGCAGGAGCGCGGCACCCGGCGAGGCGACAGGGTCGCCATCTTCCTGGAGAACTCCGTCGACGTCGTCGCCGGCATCTTCGGCGCCTTGTACGCCGGAGCCGCCTTCCTCATAGTCAACCCGCAGACCAAAGAAGACAAGCTGCGCTACGTGCTGGCCGACTCCGGTGCGGTGGCGGTGCTGGCCGAGGGGCGCCTGGCCCAAGCGGTCAACAACTTGATGGCGACCCCGGAAGCCGCTCTCCCGGACCTCAAGACGCTGATCACCGCAAGCGGCGCCGTCGACGGGGCGGCGTCGGCAGAGGATCAGACGCCCGGGTTCACGGTGGTCGAACTGGCCAGTTGGGGCGGCACCCAAGTGGCGAACCCCGGCACGATCCCCCTCGATCTGGCCGCGCTGGTATACACGTCCGGGAGCACAGGCAACCCCAAAGGCGTGATGCTGAGCCACGAGAACATGGTGTTCGCTCAGCAGAGCCTGGTGGAGTACCTCCGGCTGGACGAGTCGGACCGGATCCTGAACGTGCTGCCGCTGGCGTTCGATTACGGCCTCTATCAGGCCCTGATGTCCGTGTTCCTCGGCGCCACCCTCGTGCTCGAGCGCACCTTCGCCTTCCCCTCGGCGATAGTGAAGCGGGTGATAGATGAGGAGGTGACGGTGTTCCCCGGGGTGCCAACGGTGTTCGCGACGTTGTTGGCGTTGCACCGCAGCACCCCTATCGCGATGCCCAGCGTGAGGCGGTACACGAACACGGCTGCGCACCTGCCGGACGAGTACGTGCCCGGTCTTCTGGAGATGAGTCCGGAAGCGCTCGTCTTCAAGATGTACGGACTGACGGAGTGCAAGCGCGTCTGCTACCTGGAGCCCGAGCTCGTGCTCTCGAAGCCCATGTCTGTTGGCAAAGCCATCCCGGGGACCGAGACCTACATCTTGGGCGAGGATGGGGCAGCGGCGAAGCCCGGTGAAACGGGCACCCTTTACGTCAGGGGACCTCACGTGATGATGGGGTACTGGAACCTTCCTGCCGAGACGGCTCACATGTTGAAGGAAGGGAAGTACCCTGGGGAGCGAGTGCTCTGCACTCACGACTACTTCCGCAAGGACGAGGAAGGGTTCCTGTACTTCATGGGCCGTTCCGACGACATCATCAAGAGCCGCGGCGAGAAGGTCAGCCCGGTGGAGGTCGAGAACGCCATCTCGGCGCTGCCGGGCGTGCGCGAGGTCGCCGTGATCGGCGTGGACGACGCTGTGCTCGGCCAGGCCATCCGCGCCTACGTGGTGCTGCACGAGGACGCCACGTATACCGAGCAGGCCTTCAGGCGGGCAGCCATGGCGCGGCTCGAGAGCTTCATGGTCCCGCGTGACGTGGTCTTCGTAGCTGACCTACCGAAGACGGCCACCGGCAAGGTCCGTAAGAAGAGCCTGGTGGAGCAGGCGTAAGCAGCGGTTCTCGACGGAGCCCCTGGAGGGGCTCGAGCGTAGTGCTTTTCAGCAGAGTTTGGAGCGTATCAGATGGCTAACGACACGAAGCAAGTCGAACAAGAAGTGCGCCGGTTCCTGGCGGAGAACTTCATTCTGGATGGTGGCGGTGCAGGGCTGGACGCCAAGGAATCGCTCACCCAGGCGGGAGTGCTGGATTCCATGGGCGTGCTCGAACTGATCATGTTCATCGAGGAGCAGTTCGGCATCACCGTCCCCGAAGAGGACACCCTGCCGGAGAACCTCGACAGCATCGAGCGACTCGTTGGCTACATAAGCCGCCGCCTGGGGGAGGTCGAGGCAGCGTGAGCGCCGAGCCCGCTTTCGGGCCGGACGTGCTGCGGCTGCCGGACCCTGAGGCGACCATAAACGAGATCACGGACGGGATGACGCGCGTGGCGCGCGAGTTCCGGCGGCGGGGTGCCGTCGTCGGGATCTCGGGCGGTATCGATTCCTCCGTGGTGGCTGCTCTGGCCGCCCGGGCGTTCGGGCCCCGCAACGTTCTCGGCGTCCTGATGCCCGAAGCGGATTCGTCGAAGGACACCCTCGACCTGAGCCGCTTGGCGGCCTCCAGCGCCGGCATAGACACCGTGCTCGAGAACATCACGCCTATCCTGGAGGGAGCGGGCTCGTACCGGCGCCGCGACGAGGCGTTCCAACGAGTCATCCCCGAGTACGGTCCGGGTTGGCGCGCCAAGCTCGTGCTTCCCAGCGTCATCGAGACCGACAGCTTCCGGATCTTCTCCGTCGTGGCTCAGGCGCCCGATGGGACCGTGGTGAGGGAACGGCTGCCGCTGAGCGAGTACCTGCAGGTGGTGGCCGCGACGAACTTCAAGCAGCGCACCCGCAAGATGATGGAGTACTACCACGCGGACCGGCTCAACTACGTGGTGCTTGGAACGCCCAACAAGCTCGAGTACGACCAGGGTTTCTTCGTCAAGAACGGCGACGGTTCCGCGGACATCAAGCCGATAGCGCACCTCTACAAGTCGCAGGTTTACCAGCTTGCCGAAGCGCTGGGCGTGCCTCAGGAGATCCGTTCACGCCCGCCAACGACCGACACGTACTCCATGCCGCAGAGCCAGGAAGAGTTCTACTTCTCGCTGCCGTACGACCGGATGGACCTCTGCCTGTTCGCGGTGAATAACGGCGTGCCCGCAGCGGCAGTGGCCGCCGCCCTCGAACTGACCGAGGAGCAGGTCGAGCGCGTTTTCGCAGACATCGCGTCCAAGCGGCGCATGAGTCGCTACCTCCACTCCGAACCGCAGCTCGTAAGCCCGGAGTGACCCGTGAACCCGACAGGTTCGGACGCTTCTTCTGAGAACACCTACGACGTAGCCGTCGTGGGTGGCGGCATAGTCGGACTCTCGACAGCGCTGGCCCTCGCGAACCGCTTCCCTGAGCGCAAGATCGTCGTGCTCGAGAAGGAGCGCCGAGTGGCCGCCCACCAGACCGGGCACAACAGCGGCGTGGTTCACTCCGGCGTCTACTACGTGCCCGGCTCCCTGAAGGCGCAGCTCACCAGGCGCGGCAACCACCTTCTGAAGGCGTTCTGTGCCGATAACGGCGTCCCGTACGACGAGTGCGGCAAGGTCATCGTAGCTACCAAGGAGGCGGAGCTGCCTTGGCTCCGGAAGCTGCACGAGCGCGGCGTCGAGAACGGCGTGCCCGGCGTCCGACTGATCGATGGCGATGAGCTGCGGCGCATCGAGCCGCACGCCGCCGGGATCATGGCGGTTCATTGCCCCGAGACGGCCATCGTCGACTACGCCACCGTGTGTGAGAGGCTCGCTGAGCAGCTTCACGCTCGTGGCGTGCGGGTGCAGACGGAGGCTGAAGTCCGCCGGATCAGCAGTGGGAGCCACGGGCTGCACATCGAGGGGCCAGGTTTCGCGCTGCGCAGCCGGTACCTCGTGAACTGTGCCGGGCTCCACTCGGACCGCATCGCTCGCCTGGCGGGCCTGGAGCCCGAGGTCAACATCGTGCCGTTCCGGGGGGAGTACTACATGTTGCGGCCGAGCAGTCAAGAGCTCGTCCGGGGCTTGATCTACCCGGTGCCCGACCCGCGCTTCCCGTTCCTCGGGGTCCACTTCACGAAGACCATCCAGGGCGGCGTCGAGGCCGGCCCCAACGCGGTGCTTGCGTTGGCGCGTGAGGGTTACCGCTGGCGGAACCTGCGCCTCGCCGACCTTGCCGAACTGGCCTCGTTCTCGGGCTTCTGGCGGCTGGCTCGCCGTTACTGGACGGTGGGGGTGTTCGAGGTATACCGCTCGCTGAGCAAGGGAGCGTTCGTGAAGTCCCTTCGGAAGCTGGTGCCGAGCATCACGAGCAGCGACATCACGCCTGGACCTTCGGGCGTTAGGGCTCAAGCTGTCGGTGCCGACGGGAAGCTCGTGGACGACTTCGTTATCCAGGAGTCGCCGTTCGGCCTTCACGTGTTGAACGCACCGTCTCCCGCGGCCACTGCTGGCCTCGCGATCGGCGAGTACATAGCGAACCGGGTTCAGTTGACCTAGCTGTAAGCAGAAGCCTTAACTAGCTCATGTTGCGCCTGTTGCCGCAGTTGCACATCGTCCTGATACTCTCACACTTATAATGTTTACGTCGAGTAATGAGTCTCGAACCATCTTCGCGATCTCAAGGAGTCAGGCCTCGGCGAGTGAACCCGAGACGGTGTGCTTTTTCTGTCAGTGGTGTCCCACTAGACTCAGGAACTGAAACGCAGGGGCAGCTTGCCTTGAGGTTGATCAGTAGACCTAGTGCACATTGGAGGCCGTGCGAATGAGTGCAAGACCAGTTACCACCGACCCACCGCTTCGTCGTAGGGGTGACAGGTATGACCCGAGGCTGGCGCCGATCGGCGTCCTCAGCCGCATAGTCGGCGACTCCGGGTTACTGCTGGCTGCGGTGGTCGTCTCGCAGGTACTGCTTGCCTCCTTCTCGAGTGGGGTTCAGGGCACGCTGAGCGAGCGGCTCCAGAGCTACCTCTTGGGTTACGGCCCCATCATCGCTGCCGTCTTCATCGCGTGCATCGTCGGCGTGAACGCCCTTGTCGGGGTGTACGGGCACCAGCGTACGTTGCCGCTAAGCAAGAAGATCGGGATGCTCGCGCTCAGCACGGGTGCGGGGCTGCTCTTCGCCAGCGGCATCCTCATAGCTCCGATAATGACCTTCGAGGTGCCGGCCGCTAACGTCATCGTTGCCGGCATCCTGGCCATCCTCGCGATTCCGGCCTCACGCTGGTGGTCGTGGGCGTACCGGCTGGACGTGAAGGGGGCCGAATACAAGGCCGACCTGACCATGCGGCGCCGTTCCGCCGACAAGCTGCTGGCAGACGGGGTCGACGACAGCAAGACGGGTACGGTGCTCGTCATCGGCGGCGCCGGCTACATCGGGTCCGCGCTCCTGCCGCACCTGCTCGCGAGCCACGACAAAGTGAAGGTCCTGGACGTCTTCATGTACGGCAAGGAGACCATCGCTCCGTACCTGGACGACCCCCGGCTCGAGATCATCGAGACGGACTACCGGAAGATCGAGAAGCTCGTGTCTGCCATGCAGGGCGTGGACACGATCATCCACCTGGGTGGGCTGGTCGGAGACCCGGCCTGCGCATGGAACGAAGCGCTCACCGTGGAAGTGAACCTCACGTTCACCCGCGTCATCGCCGAGATAGCGAAGGCGAGCGGCATCAAGCGCTTCGTGTTCGCGAGCACCTGCTCGGTTTACGGGGCTAGCGACGAGATGCTCGACGAAGAGTCGGCCCTCAACCCCGTCTCGCTGTACGCCCGCAGCAAGATCGGCTCTGAACGGGTCCTCCAGCGCATGATGACGCCGGAGTTCGCCGTCACCATCCTCAGGTTCGGAACCATCTACGGCTTCTCGGGCCGCACCAGGTTCGACCTGGTGGTCAACCTGCTCACGGCCAAGGCGCACTTCGACGGTGTCATCACCGTGTTCGGTGGCGATCAGTGGCGCCCGTTCGTGCATGTCGAGGACGCCGCGAAGGCGGTCGCGACCGTGGTGAACGCCCCGATCCCGCTCGTCGCGGGCCAGACGTTCAACGTCGGTTCCGAGGACCAGAACGCCACGCTCGGCGATGTGGGCAAGATGGTCAACCGCCTCGTGCCCACCGCCACGTACCTCGATTCCGGCCAGGACGGCGACCGGCGCAACTACCGAGTGTCGTTCTACAGGATCCGCGAGACCCTCGGGTTCAAGCCCGATTGGACGCTGGAGGCCGGCATCAAGCAGGTGCTCGAGGCACTGCGGGCAGGCAAGGTCGAGGATTACCGCGACCCGCGCTACAGCAACGTGGCCTCCCTGAAGGAACTGACCGATCAGACCTACTTCTCGACGGCTGTCGACGACGCTCGAGCCCTGATCTACGCGGGCGACGAGGAGTACCGCGAGGACATCGCGCCCGTCGTGATGCCGGTTCCCGCTGCGCCGCGCACGCGGACGGCGTCAGCTACTGGCGCCGCCACCGGTCAGCCGGCTCGCGACGAGGATAGGGTGCGGGTTGGTGAGGCGAGCGACTGAGGACTGAGCTCCGGTTCGCATCAGGCGCCCGCTAGAAGTAGTAGCGGGCGCTTCCTTCGGTCAAGCGCGGTAGTAAGCCCGGTACCACTCCACGAACCGCCCCAGCCCAACCTCTAGCGAGGTGGAGGGCCGGAAGCCCACGTCTCGCACCAGGTCATCCACGTTCGCGTACGTCTCCAGCACGTCGCCCGGCTGCATGGGTAGGAAGTTCTTGACCGCTTCCACGCCGAGCGCCCTCTCGAGGATCTGGATCATCCGCAGCAGCTCCACCGGCTGGTTGTTGCCGATGTTGTAAACGCGGTAGGGAGCGCTGGAGGTTCCCGGGTCGGGCTCAGCGCTGTTCCACGCCGGGTCGGGCGTAGCCACGTGTTCCGCCGTGCGGAGAACGCCTTCGACCACGTCGTCGATGTACGTGAAATCGCGCCGCATGTTGCCGTTGTTGAACACGTCTATGGGGCGCCCGGCCAGGATGGCCTTGGTGAAGAGGAAGTACGCCATGTCCGGTCGCCCCCACGGCCCGTACACGGTGAAGAAGCGTAGTCCGGTCGTGGGCAGGCGGTAAAGGTGGGAGTACGTGTGAGCCATGAGCTCGTTGGACTTCTTCGTGGCCGCGTAGAGGCTCACGGGGTGGTCCACGTTATGGCTCACCGAGAACGGGATCTTGCTGTTGGCGCCGTACACGGAACTGGAAGAGGCGTAAACGAGGTGCTGTACCCCGTTGTGACGGCAGCCCTCCAGGATGTTCACGAACCCCACCAGGTTGCTGTCCACGTAGGCGTGCGGGTTCTGCAGCGAGTAGCGCACGCCCGCCTGAGCCGCCAGGTGCACCACCACTTCGGGTCGGTAGTCGGCGAAGGCAGCTGCCACTACGTCCCTGCCAGCCAAGTCCGCCTCGAGAAACCTGAACTTCTCGTGCGGTGCGAGCCGTTCCAACCTGGCCCGCTTCAGCCCCACGTCGTAGTAACCGTTCACGTTGTCGATGCCCAGGACCTCTTTGCCCTGGCTCAACAACCGCTCCGCGACGTGGTAACCGACGAAACCTGCAGCGCCGGTGACCAGGTAACGACCGAAGCTACTCAAGCCGGTCACCCGAACGCTCTGGTCTCCAGCTCAGAAGCACTCAGCCTGCCGCAACCGGCGCCCAATCCCCGTTATCCGCCTGCCACACGCTCACGCTCTTGGGCGACGAGCGCTCCAGCATGTCGCGGGCGCGCTGCAGCTCCTCACCGGTGCCGGTGACGGACACGATGGTGGGGTAGGAGGAGCGCACGCTGCTGCCCTCGGGCGGCTCGGGCTTGGGCAGCGGGCTGTTGAAGAGGAACCCGGCGAACGCACCGGCCAGGCCGAGCACCACGGCGCCGATGACGGCGGACCAGAAGGGACCCGCGGCCATGGCCGGCTCCTTGCCCATGAGTTCCAGGCCACCGGAGCCCAGCATGAGGCCGAAGAGGCCACCGCCCAGGAAGCCCGCCACGAAGCCCAGGCTCAGACCCTTGTCGGTGGACATGACGCCGCGGTAGATGAGGTCCGGGTCCTGGTTGCGTTCGGTGCGCAGCACGTCTTCGGAGGCGCCCGGCCTCAGTTGCACGCTGCTCTTGTCGAAGCCTGCGTCAACCAGAGCCGTGGCGGCATCCTGCGCTGCCGAGGGGTGCTCGAACAGTGCGGTCAAGTTCTCGCGAGGGGCACGCTCGTTCATACCCCCAATATAGCGCTACCAACGGGCGACGCTCATGCGGTATGCCCCACGCGGCCGCGGCACCCCACGCGTGCGATGATGACGCCCGTGAGCAGCCCCGCTCGTTCCACGCGCCGCGGCGCGTTGACGCTCATGATCGGCACGCTGGCCAGCCGCGTCACCGGGCTGGTGCGCAACTCGCTCCTGGCGCAGTTCTTCCCCACGCCGGTCATCGACGCGTTCGTGACCGCGTTCAAGGTGCCCAACCTGTTCCGGGAACTGCTGGCCGAGGGCGCCCTCACGAACTCGTTCATCCCCGTCTACAAGGGTCTGTCCGACCGCGAGCAGTGGCGCCTCTCCAGCGCGCTCCTGGCCATCCTCACCGTGGCCAACGGCGTGCTCATGCTCGTGGCGTACCTGGCCGCCCCGCTGCTGGCGAACCTGCTCATCTCGGACCCGGGCAACGTGGACATCGAACTCACCACGCGCCTCATCCGCATAGTGTTCCCGTTCCTGCCGGCCATCTCGTTCTCGGCGCTGGCCATGGGCATCCTCAACTCCGAGGAGCGGTTCCTGGCGCCGGCGTGGGCGCCCGTGGCGCTCAACGTGGTCACGGTGACGCTCATGGCGCTCTTCCCGGGCCACGCCACCATGCTGGCGCTGGCGCACGTGCTCGGCGGCGTCGCGCAACTGGCGGTGCAGGTGCCGGCCCTGGTTCGTAACGGCCTGCTTCCCAGGCCGAACGCCCTGTGGCACCCCGCCATGGGCGAGGTGCTGCTGCTCATGGTGCCTTTCACGTTCACGGCGGGCGGCCGCCAGGTGCTGAACGTCGTGGCGTCCAACGTCATCACCGGCATCGACGCCGGGGCGCAGGGCGCCTTCTACTTAGCCGACCTGTTCCTGAGCCTGCTGCTGGGACTCTTCAGCATCTCGCCGGCGCTGGCCTACTACTCGCGGCTGTCGCATCACGCGGCCAGGCAGGAAGCGGCCTTCGCGCCCACGCTGGCCGAGGGGCTGCGCTTCATCACCTTCCTCACGGTGCCGGCGGGTCTGGCGCTCACGCTGCTCGCGGCCCCCTCGGTGGACGCCGTCTACAACTGGCGTTCGCTGTTCGGAACGCCCATGGAGGCTGACTTGAGGGCGTTCACCATAGCCGCCACGCTGCCGCTGGGCCTGGCCGTTTTCCCGATAGGCGCGTTCAACCTGCTCGTGCGCGCCTTCTACGTGCGCCGCACGGTGCGCACGCCCGTGTTGCTCGTGCTCGGCTTCCTCACCCTGCAGGGCGTCCTCTACGTGTTCCTCTCGAAGCCCCTGGGTATCGCCGGCGTGTCGTGGGCCACGGTCATAGTGGCCTGGCTACAGCTGCTGGTGGCGGCGGTACTGATAGCGAAGCGTGAACGGTTCGGGCTGGCGGAGTGGGGCAGGCAGGCCGGCCGCGTGTGGCTCTCGGCCCTGGTGGCGGCAGTGGCGGCGGCAGCGGTGCTCTACTGGGCGCCACTGCCTGCCGGCTGGTTCGGGCAGGTCGGGCGCCTGGCCGTGGGCGGGGGCACCATGATCCTGGTCTACGTTGGGCTGGGCGCTGCCCTACGCATACCCGAACTGCGGGAGCTCGGGCGCAAGCTCAAGAGGGAGTGAGCGCCCGCCAGACTACACGCGCTTGAACAGCACCGCCGCGTTCTGGCCGCCGAAGGCGAAGTTGGTGGAGAGCGCCACGTCCACCTGCTTCTGGCGCGCCTCGTTGGGGATGTAGTCGAGGTCCAGCTCCGGGTCCGGATCGATGTAGTTGCGGGTGGGCGGCAGCACGCCGGTGTGCAGCGCCTGCACGGTGGCTATGCCCTCGATGCCGCCGGCTGCGCCCAGGGTGTGGCCGGTCATGCCCTTGGTGGACGACACGGGCGGCACGCTGGAGCCCCAGATGGCCTTGAACGCCAGCGTCTCGTTGAGGTCGTTGGCGGGCGTGCTGGTGCCGTGCGCGTTGATGTAACCCACCTCGGAGGCGCTGATGCCGGCCGACTTGAGGGCAGCCTCGATGGCGCGGATGGCGCCGCGGCCGCCGGGGGCGGGGGCGGTGATGTGATGCGCGTCCGCGCTGGAGCCGAAGCCCACCACCTCGGCGTAGATGCGGGCGCCGCGGGCGCGCGCGTGCTCGTACTCCTCGAGGATGAGGATGCCGGCACCCTCGCCGGCCACGAAGCCGTCGCGGCTGGCGGTGAACGGCCGGCTGGCCGTTTCCGGGCTGTCGTTACGCGTGCTGAGCGCCTTCATGACCGCGAAACCGCCGATGCCCATGGGGGTGATGGGCGCTTCGCTGCCGCCGGCGAACACGATGTCGGCCTCGTCGCGCTGGATCATCTGCCAGGCCTCGCCTATGTTGCTGGAGCCCGTGGCGCAGGCGGTGACGACGCTGGAGGAGGGCCCCGTGAGCCCGAAGCGCATGGCAACATGACCGCTGGCCATGTTGGCGATGAGCATGGGGATGAAGAACGGGCTTATGCGCATGGCGCCCCGTTCGAAGCGGATGCCCGACTGGGTCTCCCACGTCTCCAGCCCGCCGATGCCGGAGCCCACGGCCGTGCCCGTGCGGTCGCCGGCCACCTCTTCCGGGGTCAGCCCGGAGTCCTTGAGGGCCAGATCGGCGCCGATGAGCGCGAAATGCACGAAGCGGTCGAGGCGCCTAGCTTCGCGCCTTTCGATGTAGTCCTCGACGTTCACGTCGACCTCGCCGGCGATGGTCACCGAGAGGTCGGAGGCGTCGAAGTTGGTTATGCGGCGGATGCCGTTACGCGCTTCGTGCTGGGCGACGAGGAACTCCTCAGCGCCCACGCCGATGGGCGTGACGGGCCCCAAGCCAGTGACAACGACTCGTCTCATACAGCCCTACGATACCGGCCGGCGCAAGGCAAGGCCGTAATTACGCACCCTGGCGGATGCGGGAGGTTACTGCTTCTCGCTGATGAACCTTACGGCGTCGCCGACGGTGCGGATGCCTTCGGCTTCCTCATCGGAGATCTCTACCCCGAACTCGTCCTCGAGACCCATGATCAGTTCGACCACGTCCAGAGAATCCGCGCCCAGGTCTTCCATGAAGCGCGACTCGTCCGTTACGTCGCTGGGGTCCGCGTCGAGCTTGTCGGCTACGACTTCCTTGATCTTCTCGAGTATCTCGTGCTCGTCCACGACTTTCCTCCTAGGCAGCACGCCTCTGGGTGTCCCACGCTGTGCTGAAGTTTGGCAGATGATAGCACGGGTTTATCCCGGCCCCGGCGCGGTCCCCATGGGCGCTTCCGCCCTGCGTACACGCGTCATCTGAAGGGTTGGTGCCCGCGACCGTTGGCCGACGAGCCCTGGAAACACTAATGCATGACCATGCCACCGTCAACTGCCAGCGTCTGCCCGTTCACGTAACCGGCCTCGACGCTCGCCAGGAACGCCACCACCGCAGCCACGTCCTCGGGCGCTCCGAAGCGGCCCGCCGGTATCTGCTGCAGGTAACCGTCCTTCAGTTCGGCGCTCAGGCCCGCGGTCATGTCCGACTCGATGAAGCCGGGCGCCACGGCGTTAACGGTCACGCCCTTGGCGGCGTACTCCGTGGCCAGGGCCCTGGTAAGGCCGATGAGCCCCGCCTTCGAGGAGATGTAGTTGGCCTGCCCGGCGTTGCCGCGCATGGCCACCACCGAGGTGAGGTTGATGATGCGCCCGGTGCCGCTCTTGAGCATGCCGCGCAGCGCGGCCCTGGAGAGGTAGAAGGCGCTGCTCAGGTTGGTGTTCAGCACCGCCTGCCAGTCGTCGTCCTTCATCCGCAGCACCAGGCCGTCGCGCGTGATGCCGGCGTTGTTCACCAGCACGTCCAGGCTTCCGAAGTGCCGAGTGACGCTCTTGATGAGCTCCTGGCAGGCCTCCGGGTCGGCCACGTCCGCGCCGAACGCCTGCGCCTCGCCTCCGCTCGCGCGGATGGCGGCCGCTACCTCCTCGGCGGGCCCGGCGGAGCTAACGTAGTGCACGGCCACCCTGTAGCCGTCGTTGCCGAAGCGCTCGGCCATGGCGCGCCCGAGCCCACGGCTCGAGCCCGTCACGAGAACCACGCGCGCTCCCGGGTGAGCAGTACCAGCGCCAGTCAACTCAGTACCTCCTCCAGGGCAGCCGCCAGCGATGCCGGTGCGTCCACCGCCAGGGCGGTGGCACCGTCCAGGATGCGCCCCACCAGCCCCGTGAGCACGCTGCCCGAGCCGAACTCCACGTAGTGAGTGGCGCCCAGTCCCTGGAGCCTCTGCACGCACTCCACCCAGCGCACGCTGGCCGTCACCTGCTCCGTGAGGAGCTCCGGGGCGGCAGCGGCGTCAGGCAGCAGCTCCGCGCTGACGTTGCACACGATGCCGAAGCTCGGTGCGCCGAACGGGGTGGCCTGCAGGTCCGCGGCCAGCCTGTCGGCGGCGGGTTGCATGAGGGAGCTGTGGAACGGAGCGCTCACCTTGAGGGGCACGACCCTCCCGCCCAACTCCTTGAGCGCGGCGGAGGCTGCGGCCACGCCTGCAGCGCTGCCTGAGATGACGGTCTGGCCGGGCGAGTTGAGGTTGGCCACCTCGACCACGCCGGCGCCCGCCGCGCTGACGGCGGCCAGAGCAGATTCCACCTGGGACTGCTCGAGCTTGAGCGCGGCCGCCATGGCGCCCTGGCCCTCCGGCACGGCCTCCTGCATGTAGGTGCCGCGGCGTCTCACCAGTTGCACGGCGTTCGCCACGCTTAGAGAGCCCGCCGCCACGTGCGCCGTGTACTCACCGAGCGAGTGCCCGGCCCCGAACGCGGCCGCCGGTCCGCCGGCCTCCAGCCAGGCGGAGTAGGCCGCCGCGCCGGCGGCCACCAGGGCGGGTTGCTGGTTGGCGGTTAGTTGCAGTTCCTCGGCGGGGCCTTCCCACATGAGCTGCAGGAGGCCAGGCAGAGCGGCTTCCGCTTCGTCCAGCACCCGCTTGGCGGCGGGAGAAGCTGCGTACAGCTCCTGCGCCATGCCGATCTTCTGCGAGCCCTGCCCGGGGAAGAGCGCAGCCAGGCGGACGCCGGAACCGGGCCGACTCAGTGCGGACCCCAGGTGACGACGGAGGAGGCCCAGGTGAGGCCGGCTCCGAACGAGACGAGGAGCAGGTTGTCGCCCACCTTGATGCGGCCGGAAGTAAGCCCGTCCCTGATGGCTAGGGGGATGCTGGCGGTGGAGTTGTTGCCGTACTCGTCCACGGTGACGATGACGCGCTCCGGTTCCAGCGCCAGGCGTTCGCGGGCGGCTTCGATGATCCTCAGGTTGGCCTGGTGCGGCACGAAGTAGGCGATGTCCGCCATGTTCAGGCCGGCTTTCTCCACCGCTTCGAGGGTGGAGGTGTTCATCACGCGGACCGCGAACTTGTAGACCTCGCGGCCGTTCATGTAGAGGTTGTCGCCGAGCTCAGCGCCGCCCGGCAGGCACCTGCCCACCGCCTTGCGGTGGAGGTGCTGCGCGCCGGAGCCGTCCGCGCCCATGACCATGGACTTGATGCCGAAACCTTCCGGCACGGCCTCCACGATGACGGCGCCCGCGCCGTCCCCGAACAGCACGGCGGTGGAGCGGTCCTCCCAGTTCACGATCTTGGTGAGGGCCTCGGCGCCGATGGCCAGCACACGCTTGTTCTGACCGGATTCCACCAGGCTCTTGGCGATGCCCAGGGCGTAGATCCAACCGGGGCAGGCGGCCAGCAGGTCGAACGCGCCGGCGTTGAGCTTGAAGCGTTCCTGCACCAGGGCGGCCGTGGCCGGGAAGAGGGCGTCCGGCGTGTTGGTGGCGATGATCACCATGTCCACGCCCGCCAGCGCGTCGTCGCCATGACGCGCCAGCAGGTCTTCCACGGCGCGGAAGGCCAGGTCGCTCGTGTACTCGTCGTCGGCTGCCACGTGCCGGCGCTTTATGCCCGTACGAGTGGTGATCCACTCGTCGGAGGTGTCCATCATCTTCTCGAGATCGAAGTTGGTGACGACACGGTCCGGAGCGTACGCCCCGAGGGCTGTGATGCCGGCGTTAAGCCTCGTTCGGTTCACGCGAGGGCCATCGACTAGGCCTCTGCGATCACCTGACGGCCGGCGTAAGAGCCGCATTCAGGGCACACGACGTGAGGCGGCTTCATGCTCTTGCACTGCGGGCAGGCCACGAGGGTGGGCTCCCGCAGGGCGTCGTGAGCGCGGCGGGAGTCGCGGCGGGCGCGCGAGGTGCGCTTCTTGGGTACTGGGTGCTTAGCCATCTGAACGGTTCTCCTTCTGTGAGCCTGGGTGTCAGGCGCTCAAGTCTATGTCGCGAAGCGCCGTGAAAGGCGATTCGGGCTTCGGTTCCTCAGGGCTGTGCTGCGGAGCCAGTTCGGGGTGCTCGTTGAGGTTCACGCCCTCCTCGTTGAGCCCGAGGCAGGCCGCCTTGCAGAGCACCGTGAGAGGCTGCTCGATGGCCAGCATCTGCGTGAGGAACGACGCGAAATCTACCTCGGGGGCGCCGAAGACGAGCACGTCCTCCTTGCCCTCCTCGTCGGTGTCGTCGAGTTCCAGCGGGCGGTCGGACGGGCGGTACTGCATGGAATACACGAACGAGGCGCGCACTTCCGTTTCCACGTCCGTGAGGCAGCGGCGGCACTCGTTGACGGTGGTGCCCTTGACGGAGCCCTCCAGCACGAAGTCGTCGTCGCCACCGGCGTTGACCACCGTGAGGCGCCACTCCAGCGGGCCGGCCAGGCGTAACCCATCGTTGTCGAGCAGCTCGTGATCCGGCACCAACAACCCCTCGCCACGCACGTCGAGCGGGGCGCTCGGGCTGTGCGTCAGCAGAGAAGATAAGTTGAGAGTCGCGTCACTACGAGACAGCATCCCTACAAAGTATAGGCATGGGGGCGCCCGTGTCAAGGCGGCGTGAAGCGGGAAACGCCCGGTTCTGGCGGAAGTTTCCGCATCCCGAGCTCCCGTGGAACCGTCCTGCCGGGGCTATACTCAGCCTCTATGCCCGAACTGCCCGAAGTGGAAACCGTGAGGCGTCAGCTGGCGCCGTGGCTCACAGGCCGCGAGGTGACCCGGGTGGAGCTCCTGGCCCTGCCGGGCCCCAAGTACGCCGGCCTGGAACGCGCGGCGGGCCAGAGCATCACGCAGGTCGGCCGCCGCGGCAAGTTCCTGCTCATGCCCCTGTCCGGCGGCGACGAGCTGGTGGCTCACCTCGGCATGACGGGCGTGCTGCGGCCGGGCGGCATGCCGGAGCCCAGCAAGCACCTGCGCGTGGCGGTGGAGCTGGCGGGCGCCGCCCCCAACCGGCTCGAGTTCCACGACCCCAGGCGCTTCGGGCGCTTCCTGGTGGTGAAGCAGGGCGACTACGCCGGGCTGCCCACGCTGGCGGCGCTGGGGCCCGAACCCCTGGACGAAGAGTTCACCCCGGAGCAGTTCCACGCCGCGCTGGGCCGCTCCGTCACCGCGGTGAAGACCTACCTCCTGAGCCAGCGACCCGTGGCCGGGGTCGGCAACATCTACGCCGACGAGGCGCTGTGGCGCGCCGGCCTTCACCCCCTGACGCCCGCCGCCCACGTGAAGCCCGACCAGGCAGCGGCGCTGCTGGCGGCCGTTCGCGAGGTGCTGAGCGCCAGCATCGAGGCGCAGGGCACCACCCTGAGCGATTACCGCACCGTTTATGGCGAGAGCGGCGACTACGCCGATCAACTGCAGGTGTACGGCCGCGCCGGCGAGGAGTGTCCCCGCTGCGGCGCCCGCCTCGAGCGCATGGTGGTGGGGCAGCGCGGCACCACGTTCTGCCCCGAGTGCCAGCGCAGGCCAAGGAAGGCCGGCGCGAGGAGGAAGCGCAAGTGAGCAGTCCGCAACCCACCCTCAACCCCCTGGTAACGAGCGTCGACCTGCAGCTCCGCTTCGGCGATACGGACGCACTGGGCCACGTGAACAACGCCGTGTACGCCAGTTACGCGGAACTCGGCCGCATCGACTACATAAGGCGCGTCGGGCTGCCGCCCACCGGTTTCATCCTGGCACGCCTGGCCATGGACTTCCGCCGCCAGGTGAAGCTCGGCGAACGGTGCCACATAACCACCGAGATGGCGCGCGTGGGCACCACCAGCGTCACCATGCGGCAGGTCATGTACGCAGGCGACGAGGTGGCCTGCGAGTACGAGGCGGTGGTGGTGTGGTTCGATTACGCCACCAACCGGCCCGTGCCCATCCCACCTGAGCAGCGTGCGCTCATGGAGTCGCACTAGGGTTCGTCCCTATTAGCCCACGAGAAGCGGCCGGGGCGCCGAGTTCGCCAGGAGCCGGGGCACGGTAGGATGAGAGCGTGCTCGGACAAGGCGCAGCGAACCAGCCGGGGGTGGTGGTCGTCACTGGCGCGTCAACAGGCATCGGCAGGGCCTCCGCGCTGATGCTGGCCGGCCTCGGTCATGTGGTGTACGCCGGGGTGCGGCAGGCGGAGCATGGTGAGGAGCTGGTACGCGCTGCAGGTGAGGGCGCCAGGCTCGTGCCCCTCATCCTGGACGTCACGGAGCCGGAGCATGTGGCGAGCGCCGCCGCAAGGGTGAGGGCCGAGCTGAACGGGCTGCCGTTCACCGGCGTGGTCAACAACGCCGGCATCGCCGTGGCGGCTCCACTGGAGTTCCTGCCGGTGGAGGACCTGAGGGATCAGTTCGAGGTGAACGTCATCGGCCAGGTGGCCATGTCGCAGGCGTTCCTGCCCATCCTGCGGG
>CAZVTS010000005.1:12689-61253 GCA_964630175.1 uncultured bacterium | reverse complement strand
GGGTGCAGGGCGACCATCTCGCGCAGCGTGCGGTCGTGGAACACCACGTAGGGCGGCACGCCCTGCTCGCGCGCCAGTTCCGTGCGCAGCGCACGCAGCGCCTGGAACAGCTGCTCCTGCTCGGGCGTGGCGTCCTCGGCCAGTAGCGGCTCGGCGGCAGCCCCGGAGCCGGAGCGCACGCGCGTGGCGCGCGCCCGGCGCGGCCGCTCGTCCACCCGCAGCACCACCTGCTTCTCGCCCTTCAGCACCGCGGCTGCCCCCGCGCCCACGATGAGCCCGCCGAAGCCGTCCGGGTCGGGCTGCAGCTGGCCGTTGGCCAGGAGCTGCCGGATCACGGAGCGCCAGCCGTGCATGTCCAGCTCCGTGCCTATGCCGAAGGTGCTCAGCTGCTGGTGGCGGAACTTGCGCACGCGCTCGTTGTCGTTGCCCAGCAGCACGTCTATGAGGTGCCCCGCACCGAAGCGCTGCCCGGTGCGCATGACGGTGGAGAGGAGCTTCTGCGCCGCCACCGTGCCGTCGAAGGTGCGCACGGGCTCCAGGCAGGTGTCGCAGTGGCCGCACGGCTCTTCCAACCTCTCGCCGAAGTACGCCAGCAGCGCCTGGCGCCGGCAGCCGGAGGTCTCGCAGTACGCCAGCAGCGCCTCGAGCTTCTGCCGCTCCACCCGCTTGAACGCCTCGCCGCCCTCGCTGCCGGCCAGCATGCGGCTCACCTGCACCACGTCCTGCAGGCCGTAAGTCATGAAGGCGTCCGCCTTCGCGCCGTCGCGGCCCGCCCGGCCCGTCTCCTGGTAGTAGCCCTCCAGGCTCTTGGGCAGGTCCAGGTGCGCCACGAAGCGCACGTCCGGCTTGTCGATACCCATGCCGAAGGCGATGGTGGCCACCATCACCACGCCGTCCTCCCGCAGGAACCGCTCCTGGTTGCTGGCGCGCACCTCGCTCGTAAGGCCGGCGTGATAGGGCAGCGCGTTCACGCCCTTCTTGACCAGCCAAGCGGCTGTGGCGTCCACGCTTTTGCGGCTCAGGCAGTAGACGATGCCGGCGTGGCCCACGTGCCCGCTCCGGTAGAACTCCAGGAACTGCGCCCTGGCGTCCGCCTTCTCCACCACCCGGTAGAAGATGTTGGGCCTGTCGAAGCTTGAGACGAAGCGGCGCGCGTTGCCCAGGTGGAGCTTCTCCACGATCTCGCGCCTCGTGGCGGCGTCCGCCGTGGCGGTGAGGGCCACGCGCGGCACCTGCGGGTAGCGCTCGGCGAGCACGCTTAGACCCAAGTACTCGGGGCGGAAATCGTGACCCCACTGGCTCACGCAGTGCGCCTCGTCGATGGCGAAGAGGCTCAGGTTCACGCCGTCCAGCAGGGAGAGGAAGCCCGGCGTGAGCAGCCGCTCGGGCGCCACGTACACCATGTCCACCTGCGCCTCGGCCACTTGACGCTCCACCTCGCGCGCCTCCAACGCAGCCAGCGTGGAGTTGAGGTACACGGCCTTCACGCCCGCCAGCCTGAGGGCGCTCACCTGGTCCTGCATGAGGGCGATGAGCGGCGACACCACCACCGCCACGCCGGGTCTGAGCATGGCGGGGATCTGGTAGCAGAGCGACTTGCCGCCGCCGGTGGGCATGAGCACCAGCGCGTCGCCGCCCCCCAGCAGGTGCTCGATTATCTGCTCCTGCGCCCCGCGGAACTCGTCGTAGCCGAAGCGCGACCGCAGCAGGCGCCGCGCGTCCACCAGCGTGGCCGCCTCCGTGCGTCCCTGGGTCAGCTCACCCACGCCCCTTGGCGCATGAGCGGCTCGCTGGCGCCGTCCTGCGTCACGCCGTCCACGTCCATCTCGGCGGAACCGATCATGAAGTCCACGTGCACGGTGGAGTCGTTGAGGCCGGTGGCGCGCTTGTCGTTCTCATTCATGCCGGTGGCGCCCTCCACGGTCATGTCGTAACCGCGGCCCAGCGCCAGGTGGCTGGCGGCGTTCTCGTCGAACAGGGTGTTGAGGAAGAGGATGCCGGCCTGCGCGATGGGGCTGGAGGCGGGCACGAGCGCCACCTCGCCCAGGCGCCTGGCGCCCTCGTCGGACTCGAGGATGGAGTCGAGCACCGCCTGACCCTTGCCGGCCACCGCCTTGACCACCTTGCCGCCCTCGAAGGTGAGCGAGAAGTCGTCTATCAGGCTGCCGTTGTAGGAGAGGGGCAGGCTGGCCCGCACCACGCCGTCCACGCGTTGGCTGTGGGGCGCGGTGAACACCTCCTCGGTGGGCATGTTGGCCACGAACGGGTTGCCCTGCTTCGTGAACGACACGCCGCCCTCCCACAGGTGGCCGTCCGCCAGGCCCACCTTCAGGTCGGTGCCGGGCCCCCTGAAGTGCACGGCGGCGTAACGACGCGCGTTCAGCTTCTCCCGCATGCGCCTGAGCTGCTCGTTGTGCTCGCGCCACGCGCCCACCGGGTCGCCGGCGGTGATGCGGGTGGCGGTGAAGATGGCCTGCCACAGGGCGGCCACGGCTTCCTCCTCGGGCAGGTCGGGGAACGCTTTGGTGGCCCACCCGGCGGAGGCCGCGCCGGCCACGCACCAGGCGATGGCGTCGGCCATGGAGAGGTCCGTGTAGGGCCTCATGGCCGGGCGCCAGGCGGCCTGGAAGGCGGCCACCCGCTCCGGGTCCACTCCCGCCAGCAGGTCGGGGTCCTCGGAGGTTATGGCCAGCGAGGCCGCACCCTCGCGCGCCAGTTGGGCCATGCCCTGGGCGCGGTACTCGGGGATGATGCCGAAGCTGCCTTCGGGGCCGTTCAGGAAGCGCGACCGGGTGATGGCGCCGTCGGCCCAGAACACTTCCACGAAGGGGCTGCCCAGCGAGTAGGCCACGTCAACGACCTTGCGCACCAGGGGCGCGGCGTCCAGGTTGGCGCGCACCATGAGCTTCTGACCGGGCTGCAGGTTCACACCGACGCGCACCAGCAACTCGGCGTAGGCACTCAGTTGGTCTTCGAAGGTAGGGCTAGTCATGCCAAGCATGCTAGCAGCAGGTCGGCCGCTCTCCTACAATCCAGCTGAGGGTAAGAGGCCTACGGCGGTGAGCCGGACAGGGAGGGAGCTGGGTTGTGAGGGCACTGTTCCATGACCGCGAGGACGCGGGGCGCCGACTGGGGCGGGCGCTCGCCGCGCGGCAGCAGCGTGAGGGCGCCTTGCAGCCGCCGCTCGTGCTGGCGCTGCCCCGCGGCGGCGTGCCGGTGGCGTACGAGGCGGCCAGGGCGCTCGGAGCGCCGCTCGACGTGCTGGTGGTGCGCAAGCTGGGCACGCCGGGCCACGAGGAACTGGCGCTGGGGGCGGTGGCCAGCGGCGGCGCGGAGGTGCTGAACGAGGAGCTGGTGCGGGCCATGGGCGTGAGCGCGGTGGCGCTGGCGGAGGTGCGGGAGCGCGAGCTCGACGAACTGGCGCGCCGCGAGAGGGAGTACCGGGGCGACCGGGCGCCGCTCACCCTGGCGGGCCGCGCCGTGATCGTGGTGGACGACGGGGTGGCCACCGGCGCCACCGTGCGCGTGGCGGTGCAGGCGCTGCGTCAGGCGGGCGCCGAACACGTGACCCTGGCGGTGCCTCTGGCCGCGCCGGACGTGGCCAGGCGCCTGGCTCTGCTGGTGGACGACCTCGTGTGCCTGGAGACGCCCGAGCCGTTCCGCAGCGTGGGGCAGTGGTACGAGCGCTTCGATCAGACCTCGGACGCGGAGGTACGCGAGGCCCTGGAGCTCAGCGCACGGTGGGGCTGAGAGGCGTATGCGCCCACTGCGCCCGGCCCTGACGGGGCGCTAGACGCCCAGCTTCCCCTCCAGCACCGCCACGCGGTCCTCCAGCTGCTCAAGCCGGCGGAGGAGGCGGTTGAGGTCCACGCCCGTTTCGGCCGTGCCGGTCGCCGCAGCAGTGGCGGTGGCGTGCCCAGCGGCCGGCGTGCTGGAGGTGTGCGCGGGCGCCTGCCCGCCCTCCGGCCTGCGCACCCGCGGCTGCAGGTGGTCCTCACTGAAGCCCAGCGTGTGCTGCCAGCGGTCCTGGCTCTGGCCGGGCGCGCGCCCCACGTTCTGCACCAGCGGCACGTCCCGTTCCGACATGATCCTGAGGCAGCCCTCGTACTCGGCTAAGTCGCGGAGCGAGAGGCGGTAGCGGTCCGTGCGCGTGCGGAGCTCGCCGGCGGTCTGCGCGCCGCGCAGCATGAGCACGCTGAGGAGCCCCAGTTCGTCCACGTTCACGCTAAGGGCCCCCATGAGCCGGTGGGCGTGCTTGGGCACGCGGTCGGTGACCTCCTGGCGCGTGCCCACCAGGCCCTTGTCGCGTAGCTTCTGGAGCGCCTCGTTCACCTCCTGTAGGTGGTAATCGGTCACCGGGTCGCGGCTGGTGCGCTGGTTGCAGGCGGTGACGAGCGACTGCGTGCTTAGCGGGTACGAGTCGGGGGTCACTCGCTCCTTCTCGGTCAGCGCGCCTAGCACGCGCAGTTCGATGTCGGACAGTGCCATGCGCTACAGGATATTGGAAAGCTGCCGCGCAGGCGACCGCCGGACCTGGATCCTCCGACAGCGCCAGCCCTGCAGCGGTCAGCCGAGCGCTACAAGTGGCGGGTGAAAAGTCCGGGCGCTGCCAGGAACTCACGCATCAGCTTCACGTGCTGCAGCTCGTCGTAGTAACGCCTGGCGATCGTCGGACCTTCCAGTTGGTAGAGAAGCGCGCCCGGGAACGCCATCAACAACGGTGAGTGGGTAGCCATCACGAACTGGCCGCCACGGTCGACGGCCTCCTTGACCAGGGCCAGGAACGCCATCTGACTGACCGGCGAGAGGGCGGCCTCGGGCTCGTCCAGCAGGTACAGTCCCGCCCCTGTGAAGCGCCCCTTGCAGAACGCAAGGAACGACTCACCATGCGAGCGAGCGTCCAGATCGCCCTGGTAGCGGGACTCGATGGCCGCGGCCGAGCCCGCGAACGGGCCCATGCGACGGCGGCGCTCGCCTTCGTGCTGGTGCCGGGACTCATGGGCGACGCGGGCCGCTTCCTCGCGCAACTGCCTCACCAGCTGGCGTTGGCGCTGCACGTAACCGAAGTAGTCCTCAGTGCGAACGAACAGCCCGCGCCTGCTTCGCTGGGTCCACGCGAGACCCAACGCGTCCGCCAGCGGCGCCAGGTGCCCGAGCGTGACGTCGAGCTGGGCGTCATCGTTGCTGCCCACTGTCGCCACCTCGGTGGCGAGGGCCAGGGCCTCAAGCAAGGTGCTCTTGCCGCTGCCGTTCTCGCCGACCAGCACGGTCACGCCCGCGGCCAGTTCCAACGCGGCGCCTTCGGCCAGCACCGGCAGGTCCAGCGGGAAACCTCCCTCCGGCCTCCGGGCTGGCAGCGTTACCGACATCAGCGCCATGCCCGAGCTTAGCCGGTGTCGGACGTGCCCACTACGTCGTGCTGGCGGCGCACCGTGAGACGTCACCATGGCTTAACCTGGGCGCGTGCCTATCCGCGACGAACTGATACAGCGCACCATCCAGCAGATAGCCGAGATGCTGGCGCGGCTGGTAACGGCCCGCACCGCACAGGCCATAAGCGCCCCCGAGTTCACGGAGGCCGGGCAGGAGCTGGACAGCCTCTACCTGGCCAACCTGGGTACCACCCGGTCGCTCATCCACCGGCTGGGCACCGAGGACCTGCTGGACGTGATGAGGAGCGCGGGCTCGGTTCACGCCGAGCGCGCCTACGTTCTGGGCGCGCTGCTCTCCACCGAAGCCGCCATATTGGCGGCCTACGCCGGTGCAGACTCGGCCGAGGCCTACGCCATGCGCAGCTCGGCGCTGGACATCCTGCTGGAGGCGGGCGCCGCCAACTTGGGCGAGCCCGACCTGCAGGAGCGCGTGGATCAGCTGGTGGAGCACGTGCCGCAGAGCGAGTGGCCGACCGCGCGCTTCGAGAGGCTGCTGCGTTACGAGGCGGAGCGGGGGGAGTTCGCCGAAGCCGAGACGGCGCTGTTCACGTGGCTGGAGCGCGCGGCCAGCTCCGAGGAGCGCCTGCAGGTGGCGGACTCGGCCAACGACTACTACGCCATGCTCGAGGCGCTGGAGGACGACGACCTGGAGAAGGGCGGCTTCTCGCGAGACGAGATAGGCGAGGGCCGAGCGGATTTCGCGGAGCGCTTCGCGGAGCTGTTCGGCGGCGGAGTGTGAGCGGCCAACGGCCCACACGGCGCGGGCCGCCAGCGCTAGGCAGCCTCTAGAGCGGCGTCACCCGGCGCGTGGCCCTGGCGCCTCGCCCGGCCCGCCCTCGGGCCCCTCGGGACGCTTGTCTATCTCCACCTGATCCACACGTAGCCCGTCCATGGACTCCACTAAGAAGCCGTAGCCGGCCCAGATCACCTCGTCATGCGCCTGAGGCACGCGGCCCAGCTTCTCGGCCATGAAGCCGCCGAGGGTGTGGTAGCCGGGTTCGGTGGGCAGCACGTCGTCCGGCAGGTTGAGGAGCTTCAGCACGTCGTCGATGTGGGTGCTGCCGCTCACGCGCCAGCGCTCGTCGCCCAGCACCTCCACCTCGGCCAGCTCGCCCTCACCGGCCACCATGGCGCTGCCAACGAGCTCCTCGAGGATGTCCGTGAGGGTCACCAGGCCCTCCACGCCGCCGTACTCGTCGAGCACCACGGCTATGTGCACGCGGCTGCTCTGGAACTCAGCCAGGAGCGAGAGGATGGGCATGGTCTCGGGGATGAGCAGCGGCTTGCGCAGAGCGGCGCGCAGATCCACCTTGGTGCCGGCCAGCACCGTCTCCAGCAGGTCGCGGATGGCTACGTAACCCACGGTCTTGTCGATGTCGCCTTCGCACACGAGGTAGCGGCCGTGCGGCTCCTCGCGCACTAGCTCCAGCACGTCCGCCTCGGTGGCGCTCACGTCCAGCCACGCGAGGTCGTGCCGCGGCGTCATGATGGCGTTCACGCGCCGCTCCCCCAGCCAGAAGGCGTTCTCGATGATCTCCTGCTCAGCCGGTTCGATGACCCCGGCGCGGAGGCCCTGGGCGATCACCATGTCGATCTCTTCGTCGGTGATGGGCTCCTCGTTGTTGGTGGGCACGCGCAGCAAGCGCAGGACCATGTTGGTGGAGGCGCCTAGGAACTGCACGAGCGGGCGTGTGACGCGGGCGAGGCCGCTCATGAAGCCGCCCATGCCCATGGCCACGCCCTCCGGGTTCGCGAGAGCGATGCGCTTGGGCACTAGCTCGCCGGCCACCAACGACAGGTAGGTGATGAGCACTACCAGGAGCCCGAACGCGAGCGGTTCCGCGATGGGTGTCAGGAACTGCACGCGCGCCAGGAGCCGGGCCAGCGCGCCGGAGAGCGTGGCGGCACCGTACGCACCGTTGAAGATGCCCACGAGGGTTATGCCGATCTGCACCGTGGAGAGGAACACGGTGGGGTTCTGCGCCAGCTCCAGCGCTCGCTGCGCGGCCGGGCTGCCGGCCTCGGCCTTCTGCTGCAGCCGCAGCTTGTTGGCGGACACCACTGCTATCTCGGCCATGGCGAAAACGCCGTTGAGCAGGATGAGGGCCAGGATGATGACGATGCTCACGTTCGCACAATATAAGGAGTGCGGCCTCGCCTGTCGTCATGTGGCATGGCTCGGCCCTAGTTCCCAGCCGGTTTTGCCGTGAGGAACGGGACAGATGTCCACTGCGCCAACCTCGGAATCAGTCTTAGTTTGGGGTGTGAGTGGCTGTCAGGCCACGGGAAGGCAGGTCATATGTTCACTCGGTTACGCGTACCCTTCGTTCTGGCGCTCGCGCTGGGAGCGCTGGCGGTCGGTTCGCTAGCTGCCGCTCAGGAGTCGGATCAGCTGCTCCGCACCGCGCAGGCGCTCTTCGCGCCCGTGCCCGATGTCGTGACTAACCCCGACAACCCCGTCACGGCCGAGAAGGTCGAACTGGGCAAGATGCTCTGGTACGACCCGCGTCTCTCTTACTCAGGCGTTTTCTCCTGCAACAGCTGTCATAACCTCGCTACCTACGGTGTGGACAACCTCGAGACCTCGACCGGTCACGGCTGGGTCCAGGGCCCCCGCAACTCCCCCACGGCCCTGAACGCGGCCCTGCACAGCTCGCAGTTCTGGGACGGCCGCGCCGCGGACGTGGAGGAGCAGGCCCAGGGCCCGATCCTCAACCCCATCGAGATGGGCATCCCCAGCGACCAGTTCGCGGTGGACCGCATCGCCTCCATGCCCGTGTACGCTGAGCTGTTCGAGCTCGTGTTCGCTGGCGAAGCGGAGCCCCTCAACTACGTGAACATCGCCAACGCCATCGGCGCCTTCGAGCGCACCCTGGTGACGCCTGCGCGCTTCGACGACTACCTGCATGGCAACGCGGACGCTCTCTCCGACCAGGAGAAGGCCGGCCTGCAGACGTTCATCCAGCAGGGCTGCGCCGGTTGCCATAGCGGCGTTGCGCTCGGCGGCAACCAGCTCCAGCGCTTCGGCGTAACCGAGTCGTACTGGGAAGCCACGCGCGAGTTCGTGACCATCGACTCCCCCACCATGGCCATGGACGTGGGCCGCTTCGCCGTCACTCACGACGTAGCCGACCTGTACATCTTCAAGGTCCCATCGCTGCGCAACATCACGCGCACCTACCCGTACTTCCATGACGGCTCCGTATGGAACCTGCGCGACGCCACGCAGATCATGTCGCGCGTGCAGCTCGGCCGCGAGCTCTCCGATGAGGACCTCGATAACCTGATGGCCTTCTACGAGTCGCTCGAAGGCACCATCCCCGAGTACGCTCTGCAGCTGCCGGTGCTCCCTGCCTCCACCGACGCCACGAGCAGACCCGAACACCGCTGACCTGAACCCTTCCTGATGGATGGCGCGCGCCCAGCAAGAACGGGCGCGCGCTTCTCTTTGGCCGGGCTCGTGCGGGGGTACTGAGCCTCCCCACCCGGGGCCCTCAGGAAATTGGGCTGCATGGTGCCGATTTCCGGCGTAAATGGGACTTAGAACGCGAAAATGCTGAGGGTTCGCGAAGGGGCATCATGATCCTCCACGGGTTCCCGGCCGCCCCAGGAGCCCCTGCGACACCCGCGCGCACGCGGCGTTGCGCCCCCGAGAACCCGGTTAGAACCGACGCCAGCGCATAATCTTGACGAATAGCGCATAAAGGCCTATAATTATCACCATCGAACGCGCGGCAAGGCGCGTTTTTTCTTTTGGTTCCCAATGATCCCCTGGCATCAAGTCGGCTCCACCTCCCTCGGCAACGACACCACGCTCACCCTGTGGCGTAGGGACTTGGACGGCAAACCGTCCGAGTTCTCCCTGCGCATAAACGAGCCGAACCTGCCCGTGAACGAGCTCATGAACAGCCGGCAGAACTCCTCGGAGCGGCTGCTCGCTGAGCGCGCCATCGCCGCGCTGGGGCGCGAACCGGCCAGGGTGCTGATAGGCGGCCTCGGGATGGGCTTCACGCTGAGGGCCGCGCTCGATCACCTGAACAGCGCCGCGCGTGTAACGGTGGCGGAACTGCTGAGCGACGTGGTGGCGTGGAACCGGGAGCACCTGGGCGACCTCGCCGGCCAGCCGCTGGCGGACCCGCGCGTGAAGGTTCACGTTGGCGATGTGGGCGAGCTGCTGGGTGGCCGGGAGAAGTTCGACCTCATACTGCTGGACACGGACAACGGCCCGGAAGGCACCAGCCGCGAGGAGAACGAGGACCTCTACTCCGCGAAGGGCCTGCAGCGCGCCAACGACGCGCTGGAACCGGGCGGCTTGCTGGCCGTGTGGTCGGCCTTCCCCAGTTCTGACTTCACGCGCCGGCTGGAGCGCTGTGGCTTCGACACCAAGGTGACGCAGGCTCGCGCCTACGGCAAGCGGGGCGCCCGCCACGTGATCTGGCTGGCGCGCCGCCGCTGACAGCTAGGTTGTTGGCCGGCAGACCCGGGCATGAGACCAGGGGTTAGGCCGGCGTCACGCCAGCATCAGGAACAGCTTCTCGACCTCGTCCGTGGTGAGCCCCTCGTTGGCCAGTGCCTCGTCGGGAGCACTGATGCACTCCTGCATGGCGCTGCTGAGAAGGGCGAAGCCTGCCTTGTCGAGCGCGCTCGAAACGGCGGCGAGCTGCGTTACCACCTCGCGGCACGGCTTCCCCTCTTCCACCGCCTCGATGACGGCGCGCAACTGCCCGCTCGCGCGGCGCAGGCGGTTGAGGACGCGGCGCTGAGCTGCCGCTTCCGAAGCGTCCACGGCGCTTAGCCCGCCTGCGCGGACGCCTGCGCGGCCTCCTGCTGCGCCATCTGCTCCGCCACCTTGGCCCTCACGTCCTCCATGTCCAGCCCCTTCACGGCGTCGATGACCTGCTCCAGCTGCGAGCCGTTGAGGGCGCCGGGCTGCGAGAACACCAGGATGTTCTCCCGGAACGCCATGAGGGTGGGGATGGAGCGGATGCCGAAGCCGGCGGCCAGCTCCTGCTGAGCCTCCGTGTCGATCTTGCCGAAGACGATGTCCGAGTGCGTCTCGGCGGCCTTCTCGAACACGGGCCCGAACATGCGGCACGGTCCGCACCAGGCGGCCCAGAAGTCGAGGAACACGATGTCGTTGTTATCGATGGTGCTATCGAGGTTGTCGATGGTTATCTCTTGCGTAGCCATGCGCGCAATATACCCCCAGGGGTTTCACGGCCATGTGCCTTACACACCACTGCGCCGGAACCTAGGGCCACCGTCCGGTTCGGGTAAGCCGCCCACCTCCTGACGGCTGCAGCCTAGGGGAACTGGGCACAAGCCTAAGGGACCGGCCGGCTCCCTCGTTACAATCGACGGATGGCAACCTCCACCCCTCTGCCCACCCGCGCCGAGCTCGACCCGGCCTACACCTGGAACCTGGCGGCCACCTACGCAACGGAGGCCGCCTACGAGGCCGACCTCGAAGCGCTCGCCGGTACGCTCGAAACGCTCGCCGGCTACCAGGGGCGCCTGGCGGAGTCCGCTCGCACGCTGGCCGATTTCTTCGACCTCTACTGGCGCACGCTCGCCACGCTCCAGAAGCTGGGCATCTACGCCAACATGCCCGTAACGGTAGACCAGGGCGATCAGGAGGCGCGCGCCCGCGCGGGCCGCTTCCAGTCCACGGCCACCAAGGCGGCGTCCGCCCTGGCGTTCATGAAGCCAGAACTGCTCGCGCTGGGTGCGAACCAGGTGGCGGCGTTCATGGCTGCCGAGCCGCGGCTCGCCTACCTGCGCCGCTACTTCGAACGCCTGGAGGCAAGCAGGCCGCACGTGCGGTCGCTGGAAGTGGAGCAGGTGCTCAGCCAGGCCACCGATTCGCTGGGCGCCACCAACCGCGCCTACAACAGCCTCACCAACAACGAGCTCCCCTTCGTGAAGGTGCAGGATTCCGCCGGCGCCGAGTACGAGGTGGCGCGCAGCACCTACGGCGGGCTGGCCACGTCGCCCGACAGGGCGCTCAGGGAGAGGGCGCACGCGTCCTACGCGCAAGGGTTCCTGGCTCACCAGGACACCATCACGGAGCTCTACCTGGGGCGCGTGAAGGAGTCCGTGTTCAGCGCCCGGGTGCGGGGCTACGCGAGCACCGTGGAGGAGCAGCTCACCCCGCGCGAGGTGCCGCGGGCCGTGCTCACCAACGTGCTCAACGTGTTCCAGAAGAACCTCGGCGTGTGGCACCGCTACTGGGAGGCGCGCCGCAAGCTGCTGGGCGTGGCCGAGCTGAAGGAGTACGACGTCTTCGCCCCGCTCTCGAAGGCGCCCCCAGCGGTGAGCTACGCGCAGGCGGTGAAGTGGATCGTGGCGGGCATGGAGCCGCTGGGCGAGGAGTACACGAGCATCCTGAAGCAAGGGCTGGAGGAGGGCCGCTGGGTGGACGTGTACCCCAACCGCGGCAAGCGCGACGGCGCGTTCTGCGCCCACGCCTACCAGGGTCAGCCCTACATAATGATGAGCTTCCAGGGCGGGCTGGAGTCGGTGTCAACCCTCGCGCACGAGCTGGGGCACGCCATGCACTCGCTGCTGCTGGAACGGCGCCAGCCGCTGGCCAACTCCGGCTACGCCATGATGGTGGCCGAAACCGCCTCCAACTTCAACCAGGCCCTCATCAGGCCTTACCTGCTGGAGCAGCTCACCGCGGAGGAGGAGCGCCTGGCGCTGCTCGAGGAAGCGTTCTACAACTTCCACCGCTACTTCTTCATCATGCCCACGCTCGTGCGCTTCGAGCTTGAGGTCCATGAAGCGGTGGAACGCGGCGAGGGGCTCACGGCCTCGAAGCTCAGCGCCATCATGCAGCGGCTCTTCCAGGAGGGTTACGGCGACGTCATCAAGGCCGACGAGGCCACCGGCGTCACCTGGGCCACCTTCGGGCACCTCTACGTGCCGTTCTACACCTTCCAGTACGCGGCCGGCATATCCGCCGCTGCGGCGCTGGCCGCGGACGTGCGGGCGGGCTTCGACCAGGGCGACAGCAGCGCGGCCGAGCGCTACCTGGAGTTCCTGCATACGGGTTCGGCCGAGGAGCCGGTGGCGCAGCTGAAGCGGGCCGGCGTGGACATGACCACTGCCGCCCCCATCGAGAAGGCGTTCGCCGTGCTCGAAGGCTACGTCACGCAGCTCGAAGAGATCGCGGCCGCGCGGGGTTAGCGCGAACCGCGGGACGTTTGTGAGCGGCTAGAGGGCCGCTAGTGGGACGGCGGCACCGCCAGGCGCGCTGCCGCCAGGTCCCACATCGAGTGGCCCACCGTCTTAACCAGCACGGGCCTGCCGCTGCGCTCGAAGCCGTTCAGCAGGTCCGCCAGTTCGCGGGCCCGGTCCCATGACCACACGCCGGCGGCTTCCGCCTGGAGGAGGTCGCCAGCCTCCACCTTCGCGCCCGCCAGCGTGTCTACCACCACGTCGCAAGCGGCCACCACGGCAGGGGGGATCTCGGCGAGGTCGTGCCGGTAGGCGCCCACGGCCACGATGGTGGCTTCGGGGCGCAGCCTGCTCGCCAGTTCGGCAGGTAGCACGGGCGTGCGACTGTTGGTGGTGGTGACCACCAGGTCCGCCTCGGCCGCGCGCTCCAGCGCCGTGGCCGGGTCCGTCACCAGTTCCGCGGGTATACCCAGTTCGGCGGCCCTATCCACCAGGGCTTGCGCGCGCGCCGCGGTGCGAGAAGTGACGTAGAGCCGGCCCACGCCGAGACCGGCGTGCAGCGCGTCCAAGTGACCCACGGCCTGCGCGCCCGCACCCACCATGAACACGGTGTCGGCCTTGGCGCCCACCTGCATGGCCCCGTAGAGCGACAGGGCGGAGGTGCGGTGCACCGTCACGGTGGCGCCGTGCAGGAGCGCGTTCACCTCGCCGTTGGTGGCGTCGGTGACTATCACCGACGCGATGATGGTCGGGAGCCCCTTCGCTGCGTTTGTGGGGTGCACGGCTCCCACCTTGGCTATGGCCAGACGCTGGTCCGCGGCGCCCATCAGGAGGAACATGCCGTCGCCCGGCAGGTCCGTGGTGGCGCGTTCCAGCGCCCGCACCTCGCCCGCCACCGTGTCCCTCAACGTGCTGCCTATCTCGGCCGCCAGCTCCGGGTAGGGCAGCAGCGCGGCGGTCTCGCCCTCGTCGTAAACACGCACAGAACTAGCCATCAGATATCGAGCACCTCGTCCAGCCCCCTCTTGAGCCCCGTGAACCCGCCGACCTTCCTTATCGCCAGCAGCGCACCGTCCACGTACGGCCTGGCGCTGCTGCCCGCCTCAGCCCTAAGCGTGAGCCGCTCGTCGGCCATACCGAAGAGCGCCTCGACCCCTATGACATAACCCGGCAGGCGCACGGAGTGCACCTGCGCTCCGCCCAGCGTGGCGCCCCTCACCTCCCTGGGGCCCACGGTGTGCTCCACCCGGTTCGAAGGCTCCGGTGCCCGGACCTGCGCAAGCCGGCTCGCCAGCTCTCTGGCGGTGCCGCTAGGAGCGTCGGCTTTGCCAGCCCCCGCATAGTCGATGATCTCCCACTCCGGTAAGACCTTGGCCGCCATCTCCGCGAACTTCTGCAGCAGCACCACCGTGAGGGCGAAGTTGCCCACCGCCAGTACGCCCCTGCCCCGCCGCGCGGCCAGCTCGCCTATCTCCGCCAGGTCCTCGTCAGTCAGGCCGGACGAGCCGATCACCACGTGCGCACCGGCCTCGAGCCCGGCGAGCACGTTGGCCTTCGCCACCTCTGCGTGGGCGTACTCGACCAGCACGTCGCAGCCCACCGCCAGAGCCTCGGCGGTAGTTGCGAAGAGCGGGGCGTCCGGCGCCTGTCCACCCAGGACGTCGCTGAGGCGCCTGCCCGCGTTGGTGCGCGTCACGCCGGCCACCAGTCTCATGTCCGCCTGGCGACCGATGCCCAGGGCCAGTTCGGACCCGGCCCAACCGGTGGGTCCGGTCAGGCACACGCTTATGGGTTCACTGTTCATGCTCGAAGGGCTCCCTCGCTCGCGGTCTGGCGGCAGCAGGTTCGCTTGCACGGCTGCCGGCGCTAGTGGCCGGTGTGCTCCCAACATACCCACGGCAAGTTGTCCGGCCTGCTCCCTAGAGCTTAGCAGCGGCGCCCGCGGCGAGGGAACACCGACGCTCATCGGATGTTCTCGCCCTTCATTCATTCGATATCATTTCTTAGTATCATTCAGAAGTGTTCAGAACCGCGCCTTCGGGCACGCACACCGTCGCCAGACGTCCGCACCGGACTCCGAGCCCACAAGATCGGTCTCACAAGGGTTGTTATGGATACTAGCTTCTGATACTATTCTCGGGATGCGCGTTCAGCGCCCACCAGCACGACGAAAGGTAGCCTCACATGCCCCCACGAACGCCCGGCCGCAGCACCAGTTCCACCGAACCGGACGGTAGCCCCCGCTCTGGCACCGCGAGCAGGAGCTCCACCGGGGGTGGCGGCCGCGGTGGTGGCAGGCCCCGCCGTCCAGGCACGGTGGCCACCAGGCCCACACGCGCGAGCAGGCCCGGCACCATGCGTCACAAGGGCTACACGGCCAAGGTGGGTTACGACGACGATGCGGGCTTGCTGCGCGGCGAGGTCGTGGACTTGCAGGACGAGATCAGCTTCAGCGCCACCAGCGTGAGGCAGTTGCGCCAGGAGTTCCATGCGGCGGTGGACGCCTACTTGCTCGACTGTGCAACGCGCGGCGTGGAGCCCGGCAAGCCGTTCTCAGGCAGGCTCCTCCTCAGGCTCCCTCCCGAACTGCACCGCAGCGCGGCCATAACCGCCACGGCCATGGACGTGAGCCTGAACGACTTCCTGGTGGGCTGCATAGAGGTGGGCGTGGCCCGCATCGCGGCCGTGCGCAACGAAGACTGAACCTCACCGGCTCGGGAACCGGGCACATCACGGTGGCGGTTCTACAGCGTGGCAGCCCTACTGCCCCATCAGCCGGCCTTGCCGGCCGTCTACAGCCCCGCCACCAGCCGCTCCGTCGCGGCGCCCACTCCCGCCAGCCACGCCTCGCGCTCCTCGGCGCTGCTCCCCTGCACCTTGGCGCACCGCACGCGGGCCACGTCCGTGACCCCAGCGGGCCCCAGCACCACCTCCCGCCAGAAGCGCTCCAGCGGATCGCCCAGCGCGGCCTCCACTGGTTCCCTGCTGTTGGCGGTGTTCACCACCAGCGCAAACCGCGCCTTGAGCAGACCCACGCTGACGCCGCCGGCGCCCAGCTCGTACACCACCCCTTCGCGCAGCACGCGGTCCACCCAGCCCTTCAGGATGGCGGGCACCTGGAAGAACCACACGGGGTGCACGAGCACGAGCGCGTTTGCCGCCAGCACCTCAGAGGCGTAACGCCGGGTGAGGCCGTCGGCGAACTCCGTGGTGCCCACCTCGGTGGCGGGCATACGCGGATCGAACCCGTCGCTATACAGGTCCTGGAACGCCACCTCGGCGCCGGCCGAGGCGGCCGTGCGCGCCGCTTCGCGCGCGAGGGCCATGGTGAGGCTCGCGGGCTCCGGATGCGCGGCCACCACCACCACTCTGGGCGGGCCGGCTACGCTTCCCCTCCGCTACCGGCCGGGTAGTAGCGCCCACCCTCCTCCGCCAGCGCCACCAGAGAAGCCGGGGGCGCGAAGCGAGCCCCGTGGCGCTCCTTGAGCCGCCTCAGCCGAGCGACCACCTCGGCGGCGCCCAACTGATCCGCCATGAAGAACGGGCCGCCGCGGAACGGTGGGAAGCCGAAGCCGAACACCGCACCGAGGTCGCCGGCCGCCGGGGTACGCAGGATGCCCTCCTCCAGGCAGAGGATGGCTTCGCGCACGATGGTGAAAGCCAGGCGCTCGGCGAGTTCGTTGCCGCTCTCCACCGCCGCGCTGGGCTGCGCCGGGAAGCCCGCCAGCCGCACCGCTTCCGGGTCTATCTCCTGCTTGCGCTTGCCGCCCTCGTACTTGTAGAAGCCCTTGCCACCCTTGCGGCCCAGGTAGCCCCCGGCCACCAGGTTCGCGCTCGCCGGGTCGGGTTCCAGGCCCCGTGCCCGCAACGAGTCGGCCAGCACGTCCTGGATCTTGGCGCCCACGTCGATGCCCACGTCGTCCGTCATGGCCAACGGACCGAGCGGGAAGCCGTAATCCACCACTGCTCGTTCGAGGCCGAGCGGGTCCGCCCCCTCGCGCAGCGCGCGCAGGGCCTCACCCACGTACACGCCCAGGGCGCGGGTGGTGTAGAAGCCCGGCCCGTCCCCCACCACGATCACCGTCTTGCCCTGTTTGAGCCCGAGCGCGTAGGCGGTGCCCAGCGCCCAGTCGGCGCTCTGCTCCGTGGCCACTATCTCGAGCAGCGGCATCTTCGGAACGGGCGAGAAGTAGTGCATGCCCACCACGGCCTCCGGCCGCTGCGCGTCCCTGGCGATCTCCGCTATGGGTATGGCGGAGGTGTTGCTGGCGAAGAGGTGCCCTTCCCCGGTCACGGCCTCCACCTCCGCCACCATCTGCCGCTTGAGTTCCGGCAGTTCCAGCACCGCTTCGATGGTCACGTCGGCTCGGCTCAGCGGCGTGTAGGCGTTGGTGGCGTGCACGCGCGCCACTATCCGGTCGCGCTCGAAGGCGGTGCGCCCCTTGCCCACCCGGCCGCTCACGCCCTTGTACACGGAGTGCTTGCCCTTGAGTGCCAGCTCCAGGTCGCGGTCCTTGAGGTACACGTCCATACCGTTGCTGGCGCTCACTTCCGCGATGCCCGCGCCCATGAGTCCGGCGCCCAGAACGCCCACGCTGCTCACCGCTTTGGCGGCCTTGTGCCAGGGGTTCTTCTTGGCAGCCGTCTGGGCGAAGAACAGGTGGATGAGGGCGCGCGCCTGAGGCGTGAAGAGCAGCTCGCTGAACCGTTTGGCGCTGAGGTCGAGCCCCGCCTTGGGGCCCCCGCGCGCCCAGGCGTTCACCACTTCGAGGATGGCAGCGGGCGCCGGGTAGTTGCCGTGTGTGCGCTTGGCCACCTGCTTGCCGGCCTGATCCAGCACCAGGGTCCGTGCGGGCGTGCGTTCGAGCAGGGTGCCGCGCAGGTCGCGCTTGCGCTTGGGTACCTTCAACGCGCCCGAGGCCAGCCGCCTGGCGGCCTCCACCGCGGCGTCCACCAGCCCCTCCGGGTGGTGCACGGCGTGCACGAGCCCCGCCTTGCGAGCGGGCTTCGCGAAGAGGTTGCTCCCCGTGAGCATCATGTCGAGCGCCCGCTCCATGCCCACGCGCTCGGGCAGCCTAACCGTGCCGCCCAGGCCGGGCAGCAGGCCCAGCTGCACCTCGGGTAGCCCGAAGCGCGTCTTGGGGTTGCTGCTGGCCAGCAGGTAGCGCGCGGCCAGCGCCAGTTCGGTGCCGCCGCCCATGCAGGCGCCGTCCACGGCTACCACGAGCGGCTTGCGCCACTTCTCGATGCGCTCCAGGAGGGCGTTGCCCTCGTGGATGGCGGCCTCCACCTCGGCCGGGCTGCCGTACTCCAGGAACGAGGCCACGTCGGCTCCGGCCAGGAACGCGCCGGGCTTGGCGTTGGTCAGCACCGCGCCCACCACGGCGCCGTCCGCGTCCAGCTCATCCATGGCCGCGGCCAGCGCGTTCAGGAAGTCGTAGGTGAGTAGCGCCACGCTGCGCTCCGGCTGGTCTATCCACAGCAGCGCCACGTCGCCGCGGCGCTCCACGCGCAGGCCGCTGTTCCCGTTCTCGAGTGTGGGGCTCACGAGTCGATCCTCTCTAAGAGCATGGCGTGCCCCTGCCCGCCGGCCGCGCAGGCCGTGACGAGCGCGAAGCGGCCGTCTTCGGCGTGCAACCTGTGCGCCGCGGTGGTGACCAGGCGGGCGCCGGTGGCGCCGAAGGGGTGCCCCAGCGAGATGGAGCCGCCCCAGGGGTTCACGCGCGCCATGTCCACCGCGCCGAACGCTCCGCTGGCGCGGAGTTGCTTGCGGCCGAACTCGTCCGAGGCCCAGGCGGCCAGCACGGCCAGCACCTGGCCGGCGAACGCCTCGTGGATCTCCACCACGTCGACGTCGTTCAGGGCCAGGCCGTTGCGCGCCAGTAGCTTAGGCGCTGCGTAGGCGGGGCCCATGAGCAGTTCGTCGCCCGGGTCCTGCGCCACGAAGTTGAAGTCCACTATGCGCGCCAGCGGCTTGCGCCCCTGCAGCACCGCCTCCTCCTCGGCCATGAGCACCACCGCGGCGGCGCCGTCCGTGAGCGGGCTGGCGTTCCCCGCCGTGACGGTGCCGAACGGCTTCACGAAGGCCGGCTTGAGGCGCGCCAGCTGCTCGAGGCTGGAGTCGGCCCTCACGCCGTTGTCCGCGCTCACCACGGCGCCCTTGGGCGGCACGGTCACGCTGATGAGCTCCTCGGCCAGCAGGCCGGCGGCCTGCGCCTGGGCGGCCCCCTGGTGGGAGCGCAGCGCGTAAGCGTCCTGCTCCTCGCGCGTTACGCCGAAGCGCGCCGCCAGCCGGTCCGCGCTCTGCCCCATGGATTCGCCCGTGGTGAACTCGGCGATGGCGGGCGCCTGCGGCAGCAGTTGGCGCGGCTTGAGCCCCTTGAAGAACGGCGCCCAATCCTTGACGCCCTTGTAGCGGCGGCTGTCGAAGAGGCGGCGGCGCACGTCGCGGTCGAAGCCCACGGGCACGTCGCCCAGCATCTCCACCCCGCCCGCGAGGGCGGTGTCGGCGTGGCCGGTGGCTATGGCCAGCGCGGCGTCGGCTATGGCGCGGTTGGCCGAGATGCAGGCCACGGTGACGGTGTGTGCCGGTACGCCGTCCGGCACGCCGGCCGCCAGGGCGGCGTCGCGCGCCACGTTGCTGGTGGCCACGTTCTGGATGACGCTGCCGAGGATCACCTGGTCCACCTCGGAGCCGGCCAGGCCGGCCTTCTCCATCACCCCGGCCAGCGCCATGCGTGCCAGGTCGTAAGAGACGAGCGAGCGGTAATCCGTGCCGGCCCTGCTGAACGGCAGGCGCCCGCCGGCCACCACCACCACGGAGCGACCGGCGCGTTGCCGGATGCTGTCTCCGCCGCCGGCGGAGTTACTTGTACCGAGTTCAACCATAGTGAGGCGAGTGTACTACCGCGGCGCCACCGCGCTCCTCGCCAGACGCTACCGCAAAGAACCCGCGCCGCGGCACGACTCTAAGCGCAGGTCAGCGCAGCTCAGCGAGGAGCTGTTCCAGCTCGGCGTCGGCCGCCGGCCGCGCGCCCACGCGCCCCACCACCCAGCCCGCCAGCCGGTTGGCGCCGGCGGCGGCCACCTCGGGTGAGCTGCCCCGCAGCCAGGCCGCCAGGAACGCCCCCGCGTAGGCGTCGCCCGCGCCGGTGGCGTCCGCCACCTCTTTGGCGGCCGTGGGGAAGTGCGTGCCCTCGCCGTGGTGGAAGAGGTAGGCGCCCTCGTCGTCCAGCTTCAGCATCACCATGGCGCCCGGGTACACGTGACTCAGGCGCTCGGCGATGGCGTGCGGCTCCTGCCGACCGCTCAAGATCTCGCCCTCCTCGAAGTTCGGGAAGAGCACGTCCACCCCCAGGTCGGCGGTCATGCCAACGAACTCGTCCACGCCCATCTCGTCGATCATCTGGAACGAGCCCGGGTCCAGCGAAAGCGTTCCGCCGCCCGCCTTCACCAACCTGGCCGCCTCGCGCACCGCCTCACGCGGCGGGTCGTCGAAGAACGACCAGGCGCTCAGGTGCAGGTGGCCCGCGCCGCCCAGCAGTTGCCGGGGCAGGTCGCCCGGCAGCAGGTAATGATCTGCACCCTTGCCGGAAACCATGGAGCGCTCCCCCGAGTGGTCTATCCACACGGCCACGGCGCCCGTCAGGTGCTCGCTGGTGTACGACCAGTGCGCGCTCACGCCCTCGGTGGCGAGCTCGTCCTCCGCCAGCTGCCCGAAGCGGTCGCGGCCGATCTTGCCCACGAAGGCGGTGGGCAGCCCGCAACGCCGCGCCCACACCGCCACGTTGGCGGCGCTGCCGCCCGGCGCCAGCTCCACGGCGCCGAACAGGTCACCGCCCTGCAGCAGCTCGGAGCGCGTACGGATGAGCACGTCCCACGCGTAGTCGCCCACCACCACCAGCGGGGTCCGGGGCCCGCCCGTCACAGCAGCTCTAGGTCGCTCTGCAGCTCCGTGGTGGCCAGCGGGCCGTCGTCACCGATGTAGAGGTTGATCTCGCTCCGCACGCCCCACTCGGGGAAGTAGGCGCCGGGTTCTATGGTGAGCCCCAGCCCCGGCATGAGGAGCCGCGTGTCCGCCGTCTCGAAGTCGTCCAAGTGAGCCGCCGACCCGTGGGTGGTGTGCAGCCCGAGGCTGTGACCGGTGCGGTGCGTGAACGCCTCGCCCAACCCCGCGTCCACCAGTACCTTGCGGGCGGCGCGGTCAGCCTCCGCGCCGGTGGGCCAGCGGCCTGCCGCGTAGGCGTCGGCGATGGTGCGGAAGGCGGCGTCGCGCGCCTCCCGTACCGCTTCCCACACTTCCTGCAGGCGCGCACTCGGCGCGCCCTGAACGCCCATCCAGGTCACGTCGGCGTACGGGGCCTGCGGCGAATCCACCTTCGCCCAGAGGTCGATGAGCACCACGTCACCCGGCTCGAGCGCAGCGTCGCGCACGCCCTCCAGCGGGTGGTAGTGCGGGTCGCCCGCGTGGGCGCCGAAGCTCACGTTGGGGGAGCTGCCCGTCACTAGCCCGGCCTCCGCGAACTTGGCCTCTATGACGCGCTGCACCTCCACCTCGGTCACCTGCTCACCGGCCCGGCTCCGCTCGGTCAGGAAGGCGAACGCAGCGTCCTTGGCCGCTATGACGCCGTCCGCAGCCGTGAGGTGGTCGTCGAGCTGCTGCTGGGTCCACAGCTCCAGCACCTGCGCCACGTCGCCGGAAGACACCACTTCCACGCCCGTGGCGCGCACCCGTTCGATGGTGCCGGCGTCCACCGTACCTATGTAAGGGTTGTCGCCGCCCGGCGAGTACTCCATGGCCACGCGGGACAGGCCGCCCACCATGGCGCGCAGCGTGGCGTCGAAGTCCTCGCGGCTGGCGTAGCTCACCGCTTTCACCGGCAGGTCCTTCCGCAACGACCCGAACTCGATCGAGTGCACGGCGAGCGTGGGGGTGCCCTCCGCCGGGATGAAGAGGAGCACCCGCCGGCTCGCGGTGTTGCCCTCGAGCAGCGGCCGTATGAGCGCCTGGGCGCCCGGGTTGCTCTTGCGGAAGTCGTAGAGGAGCCAGCCGTCCAGGTCCTGGCGGGCCAGCTCGGCCTGGATGCGGTCCAGCCGCTGGATGCGCGGAGCGTCGTTGGTGAGGGACATGGCGGGATGATAGCGCGGCAGCGTTACACTCGGCAGGCAACGGCCGCCCCCGCATAGCGGCGGAGCAGGCCTGCTCGCGCGCCGCCCCAACGGTTCGCGCCTGAGTAGCGGAGGAACGACTTGAGGCCTATCAAGCAGAGCATCGTGCAGGCCGAGCTGGACAGCCGTTTGGGCCGGCAGCAGTACCTGCACCTAGAGACCACCACGGGCTCCTACACCAAGTTCGGGCCCGAGAAGAAGAACCCCGTCATCGCGTTCGTGCGTAACGCCGTGGTGAGTTACTCGCGCGGCACCATCACCGGCACGGGCCCTTACCGCGTGGGCCTCAAGCTGGAGGGCGGCTGGGTCTACGCGGACGGGCTCACGGATTACGAGATCAACGAACGCAACGAGCTGCTGCTGGCCGGCCTGGACGCGGAGGGTCAGCTGACCATGGCGCTGCAGCTCTCTTCCACGCCGTTCCGCGAGGGAACCGAGGCCAACGGTGAGTAGCGAACCGGACGTCAAGGCGTTCGACCCGAGCCAGGAGCGCGGCATCCTGGTGGTGCTGCCCCATCCGGACGACGAGTCGTTCGCCACTGGCGGCACGCTGGCCCGGGCCGCCGCCGCCGGCGTGAGCACCACCTATTTGTGCGGCACGTACGGCGACATGGGGCGCCGCATGGGCAAGCCCGCCTTCACCAACCGCGAGGCGCTGCGCGACGTGCGCACCGTAGAGCTGAAGGACGCCTGCGCCGTACTGGGCTGCAGCCTGAGGTTCATGGGCCTGCGCGACAAGTGCATCGAGTTCGAGGACCCGGACGCGGTGGCCGCGCAGGTGCGCTCCGTCATCCGTGAGCTCGCGCCCTCCACGGTCATCACCTTCTACCCGGGGCACGGGGTGCACCCGGATCACGATGCGCTTGGGCACGCCACCGTGCTGGCAGTGAGGGGCATGACAGCGGACGAGAGGCCGCAGGTGCTGGCCGTGGCCGTGGGCGAACGCGAGCAGATCTTGGAGGAGCTCGGGCCGCACCACGTGGCCTGCGACATCGAGGCCTACGCCGAGACCAAGCTGGCGGCGCTCCGCGCGCACCGCAGCCAGACCGAGGTCATGTTCGCGCAGTGGGACGAGAAGCGCCAGGGCACCGGTGCGGGCCCGGTGAGTGCCAACGACGATCAATCCAAGGCGTTCCGCGACGAGTTCACCCAGCGCGAGCGCTTCTACGTGCTGAACCCGGACGCGCCGACCCTCATCGAGCAGCGCGCCTGAGCTAGAGCCCTAGGGCGTAGCCGCCCCGAGCCTCACTCTTCACGTGGGGCCGGGGCGGCATTTTCCGTTGGGGTGGGCGCCAGGCCGGAACCCGCGGGCGCCGCCTCGGTCGGCACGAGCCCGCCCTCCACGTCTTCTCCGGCCACCGGCGCTGCCGCGGCGCGTCCGCCCCTGAACCGGCCGGTGAGCGAGCCGAGCTCGATGACGCCGCTGCGGGCGAGCAGCACCACGCCGGCCGCCAGCAGAAGCAGCGGGAAGAGCCAGCTGCCGCCGCCGCCCACGAGGGCCAGCACCGCCACCGCGGCGAGGCCGGCGGCCGGGTAGATGGCCCAGCTCTGCGGCTGCACGCTGAGGCGGGTGAGCGCGTAGAAGGTGGCCGCCAGGCCGCCCAGGAACACGAAGCCCGTGACGCTGCCCGGCAGCCTGGTCAGGGCCGCCGTGGCTGCCAGGCTGGCGAAGGTGCCGGCCGGGATCACGGCCCACCAGCGCTGCTTGTCGGTGCGCCACACCACCGCGAACGCGAGGCCGATGAACGCCAGGAACAGGGCGCCCGTGGCGGGGCCCGGTAATAGGGTCACGACGGCCAGGCCCGCGAGCGGTATGGCCAGCAGGCGCAGACCTTGGCGGCCCGTTCGCACACCGTGCTGGTACACGTAGTACGCCAGCCCACCGAAGATGAGCGCGCTTAGCAGGTTGCCGAAGAGGTTGAGGCCCAGGTTGCCGAACAGTGCCAGGAGCCCGAGCACTATCAGCAGTAGTCCGGGCGTGAGCCGGCTTAGGTTCTTGCCGTTGTCGTGAGTTGCTTGGTTCATTCTCGCCTCCCTGAGAGCGGTGTCGGTGGAGCGGTCCGGCGGGCGCCGGGAGCGCCGCGCCGTGCTACCTGAACGGTAAGGGTGGGGCCGCTGCCAACGCATCGGCGTGGAGTAGGTGGAGCCCTCCCACTTCGGGTTGGCCCCGGGCTCATCCCAAAGGTGGAGGCCGCCGGCCCGCGCTACCGTTAGGCTGGCTGCAAGGCGACCGGCGCCCCTGGGCACTGCCAGTGGGCGCCCGCAACGAACCTTCGGAGTGTTCTTACGTGGCAGAGAACAGCCAACCGCGAGTGCGGGTCCTGCTCGTCGACGATCACACGGTCGTCAGGCGGGGTCTGCGCCTGGCGTTCGACCTGGAGCACGACCTGGAGGTGGTGGGCGAGGCGGCCAACGGGCAGGAGGCGCTGGCGAAGGTGGCCGAGCTGCAGCCCGACGTGGTGGTGATGGACCTGCTCATGCCCGTGATGAACGGGGTGGACGCCACACGCGCCATCCGCCGCGACTTCCCCGAAGTGGAGGTGGTGGCCCTCACCAGCGTGCTCGAGGACCGCCTGGTGATCGACGTGGTTGAGGCCGGCGCCAGCGGCTACATGCTCAAGGAGACGCGGCCCGACGAGCTGTTCGACGCGGTGCGCGCCGCCGCGCGCGGCGAGGTGCGCCTCGACCCCCGCGCTCAGCAGCGGCTGGTGCGCGAGGTGCGTGCGCCAGAGGCGCGGGAGGCCCTCACGGACCGGGAGCTGGAGGTCCTCAAGCTCGTGGCCATGGGCGCCAGCAACAAGGGCGTGGCGCAGCAGCTCGGCATCAGCGAGGCCACCGTGAAGTCGCACGTGTCGAACATGCTCTCGAAGCTGGGCCTGAAGAGCCGCACCCAGGCCGCCCTCCACGCCATCCGAGAGGGATGGGTGGTGCGTGAGCCCTGAGCCCGGCATGCAAGAACCGCGCTGGCACCAGCGCCTCTCCTCGCGACTGACGCTCCTCCTGCTGGGCGTCGTCTTCGTCTTGGCGGCCGCCACCGGCATACTCCTGTGGCGCGCGCTGGCGGCCGTGGGCATCGGCGCCGATGCCGCCGCGGCGGCCGACCCCTCCAGCATGGGGCTGGCCCTGGTCGAGGCGGACCGCGCCACGGTGGGCGCCATCCTGCGCAGCACCCTCATCAGCCTCGCCGTGATCACGGCGGTGACCCTGCTGGCGGCCACCGCTTTCTCGAGGGCGCTGCTGGTTGAGCCCATCGCCAAGCTCACGCAGGCCAGCCGTGCGCTGGCAGCCGGCGACCTGAAGGCCCGCGTCGGCTCCAAGGACCGCTCCGAGCTGGGTGAACTCTCCCGCTCCTTCGACGCCATGGCAGACAGCATCGCCGGGGCCCAGGACAGGCTCGAGGCGCAAGTGGCAGCGCGCACCACGGAGTTACGCTCGCTGCTAGAACTCTCCAACACCGTGGCCATCTCCAGCGAGCTCGTGCCCCAGCTGGAAGCTGTGCTGGATCAGCTCGTCGGCTCCGAGCACACGCTCTGGGCCGAGGTGCTGGAGCTGGACCCGCAGGGGCGCCTCATGACCCTGGTGCAGCGGGGCGAGCAGCCCGAAGTGGAGGACCTGGCGCCCGGCCTACCCACCATCCGCCCGGAGCCCGGCCCACCCCTAGCTGCGGAGGTGGCGCCCCACGCGGTGGTGGAGGGCGACGCCCTCGCGCTGCCGCTGCGGGTGCGCGACCGCGTGGTGGGCGTGCTCCAGGCGGTGGCGCCCCCAGGCGGCGGCTGGAACGAGGAGCGCCTACGCTGGATCAGCGGCCTGGCCGCGCAGGCGGCGGTGGCGCTGGAGAACGCCCGCCTCTACGACCTGGCCCGTGACGAGGCTGCCAACGAGGAGCGCCAGCACCTGGCGCGCGAGCTTCACGACTCCGTGAGTCAGGCCATCTACTCCGTGGTGCTCACCGCTCACGCCGCTCAGAAGCACCTGCCGGAAGGCGCCACGCGCTCGGCCACCGCGCTAGAAACGGTGATCGAGCTGGCCGAGGCCGCGCTCACGGAGATGCGCGCGCTGATCTTCGAACTCAGGCCGGAGGCGCTCGCGGAGGTGGGGCTGATGGGCGCCCTGCACCGGCAGCTCGACGGCCTGGAACTGCGCCACGGCCTCGCCACCAGGCGCCAGTTGGGCACGGAGCCCGAGCTGGCGTTCGCCGCCAAGCAGCTGCTCCTCAGGGTGGCGCAGGAGGCGTTCCACAACGTGACCAAGCACGCGGGCGCCACCACGGTGACGGTGACGGCCGACACCTCCACGGAGTCGGGTTCCGAACCGCCTTCCAGGCTGCTGGCTCTAACGATCGCAGACGACGGGGTGGGGTTCGACCCCACCGCCAGCTACCCGGGGCACTTGGGGCTGCGGTCCATGCGAGAGCGCGTTGCTTCCCTGGACGGCCAGCTCGACATACTCAGCACCCCCGGCGCGGGCACCACCGTGCGCGTTCTGGTGCCGCTCCAGGCTGCCACGGGTGAGGTGCGGGCGTGAAGACGAACCGGCTGGGGCTCGTGCTGCTGGTGGTGGGTGGGCTCATGCTCGTCACGCGGCTCACGCCCGGCAACGTGCTCGTCGAGCTGATCTGGCTGGTGGGCTTCGCGCTGCTCGCCAGCTTCATGTGGCGCACCCTGGAGGGGCGTGCGCCGCTCGGTTGGCGCATCGGTGTGCACGGGGTGATCGGCCTGCTGGCCACCACCAGCCTGGACCGCCTGGCGGGTCCGGCCTTCCTGGGCTTCGCGGGGCTGGCCTTCTTCCTCGTCTACTGGTACTCGCCCAGGGGCAAGCAGCAGGTCGGCTGGGCGCTCATCCCGGCGGGCGCCCTGGCCACGCTGGCGCTGGTGGCGGGGGTGAGTAGCCTGCTGCCCCGCTGGGACACCGGCAGCCTCTTCCTGCTCGGCATGACCGCCACGTTCACCTACATCTACCTGATCCCCAAGGAGAAGGGCGGCGCCCGCTGGGCGCTGTGGCCCGCTCTGGCGTGGGCAGCCATCACGCTGCTGGCGAACGATCCTGCCGGCGGCCTCGCACGCTGGCTGACGCCGCTCGCGCTGATAGGTGGCGGGGTGGCACTTATCGGCTGGGCCAGGGGACGCGGCAAGGGCGGCCCCTAGGTCGGCGCGCTGGCTACGGGTTCTGAGTGCGGTAGTCGGGCACCACTACCTGGCCGCTGATGATCGTCTCGCGCACGGTGTCCAGCACGTTGCGGATCGTCTCCGGGACGAGCGCACGGTTGTAATCGTCCAGGGCGTAGCCCACGCCGTCCTCGGCCACCCCGAGCTCCATCAGGCCCGCCGTGAAGGTACCTTTCACCGTGTCGTGAACGGCGTTGTAGGCGGCCACGTCCACGCGCTTCAGCATGCTGGTGAGGCCGTGGTTCATGGTGGCGGGGTCGCCGTCCGTGTCGCCCAGGTAGTTCTGGTTGGAATCCACACCTATGAAGAAGAGCGGCTGCGTGCCCGCCGCGCAGGCGGCCACGTAAGCGGGGTCCTTGGCCATGTTGGCCACGGCTTCCGTGAGCGGCGTGGTGCGCAGGCCGCCCACCGGGCGGTAGCAGCGGGTCTCGTTCACGTAATCGATGACGCCCATGCCGGACGCGCCGGCGGCGGCGAAGATTATGTCGGCCCCCTGCTGCTGGTGGGCAGCGGCCAGCTTGCGCGCCGTGGCGGGGTCGTCCCAGGCGGTGAAGTCTTCGCCCACCATGTCCACTATCACGCGGCACTCCGGACAGGCGGCGCGCACGCCGAACTCGTAGCCCTGAGCGAAGTTGCGGATGAGCGGCACGTCCATGCCGCCCACGAAGCCCACGGTGGCCGTCTGGCTCATGGTGCCCGCCAGATAGCCCACCAGGTAGGAGCCCTCCTGGTCCTTGAAGAGCACGCTCCTTACGTTGGGTCTGTAGGTGGCTACCTCGTCTATGAGCACGAAGCGCACGTCCGGGAACTCGCCCGAGACAGCGTTGATGGCGTCGGCCTGGAGGAAACCGGCGGCCACCACCAGGTCGAGGCGGGTGGCGGCTATGCGCCTGAGCGCCGTGACCGTGGTGTCGGCGGTGCCGTTATAGATGAGCACGTCGACGGCCGTCTCGCCCGCCAGTTCTTGCACGGCCCGCGTGAGGCCCGACCAGGTACCCTCGTTGAACGAACGATCGAACCAACCGCCGCCATCGAACGTGACGGTGACCACCAGGTCCTGCGCGAACGCAGTGCCCAGCAGTGCCACCGCTGCGATGAACAGTGTAGTAACACGCTTCCGCATCGGCATTCTCCCTCTCCCGCCGCCGGGCGGTCAACCGCCGGTAGCGTATACTAGGGTTCGCTGTACCAGGCGGAAGGTTTCCACATCCCGTTAGTTCCGAACGTTGCCCACGGGGGCCAAAACCATGAGAATCCAGGGGCAGATCGAGGAGGGGGTGCTGGTGAACCTCCTCCAGTATCTCAACCTCAACTCAGCCACCGGAGTGCTTAGGGTGCAGTCGACGCGTGGGGTCTCGGGCGCCATCTACATGGCCACGGGGCAGGTGGTGCACGCTGAGACGCAGGCCGTGGAGGGCGTGCCTGCGCTGGTGGCGCTGCTAGCCTGGAACGCAGGTCGCTTCGCGTTCCAGTCGGACGCTCGGGCGCCGAGACGCACCGTTCACAAGCCGCTCGACGCGCTCCTGCTCGAAGTGGCCTACCAGACCGATCATTCAGTGGATCCCGGCGCCGTTCAACTGGGCGCGGACACGGTGCTGGTTCCCGTCACGCTGGCAGCCAGCCAGCAGGGCAAGCGGGTGGCGCTGCCGCTCATGGCCATCCGCATGCTGCCGCACCTCAACGGCGTGGTGCCGCTCGGCAGGGTGGCTGCCATCCTCGGCGTCACCTTGGCCGAGTTGCTGGTAGCAGCCAACATCCTGGTCGAGAACGAACTGGCCACGGTGTCCGAAGGCCAGCTCCTCGATGCGGAATTTATTCATAACCTCACTGTTCTCGTGCGTGACATCATGGGGCCGCTGGCGGACATCGTCATGGACGAGTCGCTGGACGAGCTAGGGGCCACCGCCACCACGGTTCCGGAGGCGCAGTTGCCGAACCTGCTCGAGCTGCTCGCGAACGAGTTCCCGGACCAGTTGCGCGCCACCTTCCAGGGGCGGGTCGAGGCACTGCTTAGGGCGTACGGCCTCAGGTCCAACCGCTGACCAGGCCGCACGGCGGTTAGCGCCGATCCGGGCGAAGTGCGCGCCGCGTGCCAGCACGGCGCTAGTGGCGCGTGAGGAGTGAGTGATGGCCGAGAAGTTCGTGGTTTACGTTTTCGCCCCGCAAGAGGGCGAGGCCGAGGCGGCGGGCAACAGGCTGGCCGAACTCCTCAAGCTCGAACCTGGCAAAGTCAGAGGCCTGCTCCGGCGCCTGCCCGACGTCGTCACCCGCCCAGTGAGCGAACGCGAGGCCACCGTGGCCGGCCGCCGCTTCCAGCAGGCTGGCTTCGAGGCCGAGATCCGCATGGCCGACACCCAAGAGGTGATCACCAGGCTCAGCCCGGATGAGCCCGAACCGGCCGACACGCCGCCGAGCGTCGAGTGGACGCATGAACCAGCTCAAGACTGGCGGCCCAGCGCCGACGCCACCCTCCACACCGACCCGGAACCTCATACGGTCACCCCCTACGAGGCGCCCACCGCAACGCCGGAGGAGCACGTGTACGGCCGCTCCAGCCGCGTCATCGAACCGGGGCAACACGCCGCTGAGCCAGCGGAGACTCCGGTGCACGAGCACAGCTTCGTGCCGCAAGCCGACGCTCACCAGGCAGATGCTCCGTTCTGGCAACCGCCCGTTGGCACCGATCACGAGCCAGCGGAGCCCGCCTGGAGACCCAGGCCGGAGGCGCCTGACGCCGGCGCTCGCGCGCGCGAGGCAGTGGAGGCAGCAGCGGCTGCCGCCATGAGCGACGAGGGTGCCGGCAAGCGCCGCCGCGGCAGCCTCCGCTCCAAGCTCCTCTCCACCGCCATCATCCCCGTGCTCCTCACCATCGCAGGGGCGCTGGCGGCCATCTGGTTCACGGCTCGCCCGGCGCTTTACGATCAGCTGCTGGAGTCGGCCCGCAACCCCGCCATCGCCACGGCCGCCACCCTGTCGAGCACCCTCGAGCGTGCCGGCGGCGACGGCATAGATCACTTACAGCTCCTCGAGACGATCCTCATCACGCGGCAGGCCTTCGCGCGGCAGAACCTCTCGTTCATCCTGGCCACGGACACCGAGGGCAACCCGTACTCAGGCTCGTTCCTCGGCGGCTCCAGCTTCCCTGAGGAGAGCCTAGCGCTGCAGAACGCGGTGCGCGAACGCGCCTTGCACGCCGTGCAGCAGGGCTCGGCCGGGCGCACCGGGTGGGCCGAAGAGGGCGCCACCAGCAACGTGGAGGCTTCCGGCGGTCAGCGCATAGAGATAGTGGCGCAGCCGCTCATGTCCGGCACGCAGGCCATAGGCGCCGTGGTGGTGGGCGTGACCGACCAGGCGGTAACCCAGCAGGTGAACCGCATCGTCATCAACGTGCTGCTGTTCAGCCTCATCCCGCTGATCCTGGCCATCGTCATCGCAGCCATCCGCGCGCGGCGCCTGACGAACAACGTGCTTACCCTCACCCAGAAGGCCGACGAGATCAGTCGGGGCGACCTGGCCGAACCCGTGAGCCTGCGCTCCAACGACGAGCTGGACGACCTCTCGGCCGCGCTCGAACGCATGCGCGTGAGCATGAGCGGGGCGCTGGAGCGGCTACGCAGGCGGCGCTAGGCCGTACACGAGCAGGCATCGGGGCCTTCACACACCGCTGCAGCCGGAGGGAATGAGCAACGAGGCGAGGTTGAACCCAACGTCCATCCCTATGAATATGTTCAACGCCGCTGCCGCGCCGAAGTACGCGGCCAGGCCCACGCTCGCTGCGGCCCCTACCCCCGCCCAGGCAACGTTGACGAGCATGCAGCACGCGGCCTCCCGGTTGTCGGAGAACTCGTCAAGACAATTGTCGAAACCAAAAGCTAGGAAACCGCCCGTTAGCGCAAGGCTCACCTCAAGGGAGGTCAAGTACTCGACCATCATGGAGCCACGGCCATCGCCGCCCCGGCCTAGCGTCTCGCCGCTAACCGGGTCGATGCGCCACCAGCCAACGTGCCTGACGTCGTCCGCCTGCGGCCCTGCCGGCACCACCACCAGGTAGTTCCGAGCCAGGTCGTCGCGGATGGCGGCCTGCGCTTCGTACTGCAGGGGCAAATCGAACGCAGCTTCCGGGTCGGAGCCGTCCAGTACCAGAAGGCCGTCCAGCTCTCCAGGGCTCTCGAGCGCCTTGAAGGCCGGGATGATCGGCTGAGCCTCACGCGACACCGGCAGGGCTTCGAGCCTCGTCTCCCATACGCCCGCTCGCCTGTTGGCCGCGGCATCGAAAGTGATCCCCTCGCCGTCCACCCTCAGGCTCCAGCGTGGGTTGGTCACCAGGTCGATCTGATCCGAAGTGCGGTCGAAGCGTTGGCTCAAGACCAGCAGGGCAGGCGCTGGGCGGTAGCTCACCACGTCGTCCGGCATGCGTGCGTCGCTGAACGCAGCGAACAGGTTGAGCGGCGCCACGGCAGCCTCGAGCGCGCTTACGTCAGGGTTCTCAGCGGGGAACCTGGTGCCTTCAAGGGAGCACACGAGCACCTCGTCCACGAAGGAGCGCGTGGCGATGATCGATTCGAGGGTGCGGTCAAGAACGTAGTCTTCCGAGTAGCGGCCGGTGTCCACCATGAACGTGTGCACGCTGCCCAGGGCCGCGAAGGCGTCGAGTTCGGTCACGTCCGGGTTCAGCCGAACCGTTCCGTTGGCGCGAGCCTCGGCTCCTAACCGGTCCACTACCATGCGGCGGTGGGTCACCGGCGCCTCACCGGGAGCGCTGAGGGTGAACTCTAACCACTGCGCAGTGAGACTCACCACGTCGTCTATGGGTTCCTGTTCGGAATCGTCCAGCCCGATGTTCCCCAGGGCACCGAGGGCCTGCCCGAACGAGCCTGCAACGGTCTGGAACAGCGCCGCGAAGGGGCTCCCGGAGGCATCGGGCGGAACCACCGCTCCAGCCATGTCGAACGCCATGCCGCCGGGGGCGATGTCGCCTTGGAACATGGGATAGAAGAAGAGCGTGGCGTCCATGAGCGCTCTCGTATCGTTCTCGTCCTCCACGGCCTCGACGCCGTCTGGCACGTTGGCGTAAGTGAGCGCCACTCCGTACATGTTGGCCACGGGCCGCTCCCAGGCCTCCATCACCGGCTGAACCACCAGCTCGTCACCCAACCGACGCTCGACGAACACCTGGAAGCTGAACCGGTGCTGCAGTTCCGGTGGGATCTCGCTGGTGAAGGTCTGTGTGGCCTCGAGGCCCACCATCTGGGTGGGCGTGGTGCCGAACACGGGGTGACCCTCCTCCCAGGGGTCTCCTTCGAACATGCGGTAGGCCACCCAGTAGTAGTCGCGAGCCGCTTCCTCGACGGCGGAGGCGGCGCCGGCATCACTGCCGGCACTGGCCTCCAGTAGCCCGTCCACGCGGTCGACGTCGCCGTTCAGCGCCGCGAGCTCACGATCGACCTCTTCCTGCAGCTGAGCGAGCTCTGCCTCAGCCACGAAGGGCGGCGTGCGTACGGACAAGATCGGCTGCGCGTTCGCGCCGGGCCGAAGCTGCTGGAGGACCAGCTTGAGTTGGTCGTCGCTCAAGCTGCCGCCACGGATCTCTGCCTCGTAGCCGGCATCCTGCAGCAGGATCACCGTGAGGAGGGCCTGGTCCAACGCGTTGCCGGCCCCGCTGGCGAGCGTTCCCTGCGCGCCACGTAGCAGGCCCTTGTAAGACTCGAAGCGAACGGCGTCATGAACGTACGCCACCACTCCTTCCGCCTCTTCGAACGCCAGTTCCAGCCCCAGGGCCGCCAGATCGAAGTTCCTTCTGTCTATCTCTCCCCGTAAGGCTTCGAGCGGGTCGAAGAGGGTGGCGAGCCGCTCGCGCGCCTGCTCCAGTTCGGACGACTGCGCCTGCGCCGCCACGAACTGAGGCCCCCCAGGCGCACCGAACACCAGCAACACAGCCAGCGAAGCGGCGAGAAGGCGCCTACCTGCGGGCTGCCTACCTGCCTTGTATCCAGAACGGTTCCTCACCTCAGAACTCCCTCCTCGGAAGCCGATCCTGCTCCTAGTTCGTGTGAGCCTGCCAGGTCCATCGACCGCAGCTTAGTGAGCCGGGCGTCAAGCAAGCGTCAACGTCGGCCCATGCCCTTTCCCAAGCGCCTCCAGCGAGTACACTTAGCGCCGCATGTCTGCTGCCGATCCCCAAGTATCCAGCTCTTCTGCACCGGTTCCAGCCGGTGCGCTGCCGCGCGAGGTAGCGCGCCGCCGCACGTTCGCCATAATCTCTCACCCGGACGCGGGCAAGACCACCCTCACGGAGAAGCTGCTGCTCTATAGCGGCGCCATCCGCGAGGCGGGCTCGGTGTCTGGCCGCATGGGTGGGGCGGCCGCCACATCGGACTGGATGAGCATCGAGAAGGAGCGTGGCATCTCCATCAGCTCCGCGGCCATGCAGGTTGATTACGACGGCTACATCCTGAACCTGCTGGACACGCCGGGCCACCAGGACTTCAGTGAGGACACCTACCGCACCCTAACGGCGGCCGACAGCGCCGTCATGCTGCTCGACGCCGCCCGCGGCGTGCAGGAGCAGACGGTGAAGCTGTTCACGGTGAGCCGTGAGCGCGGCATCCCCATCTTCACGTTCATCAACAAGCTCGACCGGCCCGCGCAGGACCCGTTCGACCTGCTGGCCGAGGTCGAACGCGTGCTGGGCATCGTGGCCGTGCCCCTCACCTGGCCCATCGGCAGCGGCCCCGATTTCAAGGGCGTGTACGAGCGCCCCACCGGCCGCCTGCACCTCTACGAGCGCACCGAAAAGAACGCGCGGCAGGCGCCCGTGGTGACGGTGGCGCCGGACGACCCCAAGGTGGCGGAGCTGCTCGGCGCGGACGCGCAGGAGAAGCTCATCGAGGACATCGAACTGCTGGACGTGGCCCTCCCCGCCTTCGACAAGGAGCTGTTCTTGGCGGGCGAGATGACGCCCGTGTTCTTCGGCAGCGTGCTCACCAACTTCGGGGTGGAGGTGTTCTTAGATCACTTCCTGGACCTGGCGCCGCCGCCCGGCAAGCTGCCCACCACGCAGGGCGACGTGCTGCCCACGGACGCCGACTTCACCGCCTTCGTGTTCAAGGTGCAGGCCAACATGAACCCGCGCCACCGCGACCGCACCGCCTTCGTGCGGGTGGCTTCGGGCGTGTTCCACCGCGGCGTTCACGCCGTGCACGGGCGCACGGGCCGCGAGGTGAAGCTGGCGCGCGCGCACACCATGTTCGCCGACGAGCGCGCCACCGTGGACGAGGCGTACCCGGGCGACATCCTGGGGCTCATCAACCCCGGCACCTTCCGCATAGGCGACGTCATAAGCAGTAGAGGCGCCGTGAGCCTGCCCAGCTTCCCTCGCTTCGCGCCGGAGCGCTTCGTGATCGTGAGACCCAAGCACACGGACCGCCACAAGGCGTTCCGCAAGGGGCTCGAGCAGCTCACCGAGGAGGGCGTGGTGCAGCTCTTCTACCCCGCTCAGGGTGCACGCGACCCCATCCTGGGCGCGGTGGGCCAACTGCAGTTCGAGGTGTTCGAGCACAGGATGAAGGAGGAGTACGGCGTGGAGCTGTACCTGGACCAGCAGCCGTACCGCGTCATCCGCTGGCTGGACCGCACGCCGGACAAGCCCGTGCGCTTCGGCATGCTCGTGCACGACCAGGACGACCAGGCTGTGGCGCTGTTCCGCTTCGAGGGCGAGATCAAGTACTTCGAGGACGAGCACCCCGAGGTGAAGCTGTACGACTCGCCGGGGGCTGTTGAAGTGGTGCGGCTCTAGGTCATGAAGGCTCCAACCGGCCGTAGGTAAGCGCCTGGAGTTGGCGTCCTGCCCCTTTGACAGCCCGCAACATCACAGCCGAGAATGATTCCGATTCCGACCGGTTGGCCGGTCGGGCACTATGGGCACCATGCGCGACCTCGCGTGGCGACTCGAGGAGTTGATGCAAGATGATCGATGCTCTCTGGCTGCAGCCTTGGGTTCATTCCGCTGTGGGTGGTCTGGTGTTGCTGACCACCTTCACCGCCGCCGCCGTACTTGGTTGGCTAGCGTTCCGTAAGCGCCCTCTGGGGCGGGCCGGGTACGCCGCGTTGATACTCGCGCAAGTGGTGTTGATGGTTCAGGCCCTGCTGGGCATCAAACTGTTGGATCAGGGCCTGGGGCCGCTGCAACTCTACATCCATTACGTTGGGGGTTTGGCGCCACTGATGTTCATGCTCGTCTTCTACTGGTTGCCGCAACGCACCCGTCAGCGCCGCTGGGTGCCGCCCGCCGTCTCTACCTTAGGCTTCGTGTTCGCCCTGATGGCGTTCACTATAGGGGCCAGTTACGTACCAGGTGGGATCTAACCAGACCAAAGTGAAGATGGGTTCAGGTGACCAGCGATCACCGTTCGCGCCCGTCTGTTGCGCGAACGATGATCGCCCTGGGCGTCGAAGCGGTCATTCAGCCCCAGGTGCCGGTGCGGTCAGAACGAGTACGCCACGGAAACCCGCAGTTGGCTGTTGTCCTTCCAGTCACCGAACTCGCTGCCGGCAGCGCCGTAAAGAACGTACGCCTTGGCTTCTCCCACCACTCCGTCCGCGAACGTGTACGCCACGCTGGGCATCACTAGGCCGCTGCCGTCCAGGCTCTGCATCCAGGCCAGATCGAGGTTGGTGCGGGCACCGGCCTGGTAAGCCATGACCGTCATGACCTTGAAGTTGGTCTCGGCCGACTGGCCCGCGTCCAGCGCCAGGTAGTCGAAGATGCCCTGCACCACGACGCGGGGTCCGCTCGGGATGGCGTACTCGGCGCCCAGCACGGCCTGCAGGGCATGATTACCGACCTCCGGGTCGGTGCCGCCCGCGTCCGCAGTGAACTCGTAGGCGGCTTCCCCGCGTACGACCACGGAACCGATAGCGCCCGAGAAGTCGAGCCCCAGGAGCTGCATGCGGTCGTAGTTCAGCACGGGCTGTAACCGGAACTGCCCCGGCACCTCCGTCGGCACCAACCTGGCGCTGGCGGTCGGCTCGGTGCGGAAGCCGCTGAAGTAGGTAGCGCTCACGTCGAACATGCCCGCCGTCAGTGTGGTGCGGACACCGAACTGCACGTTGCCGATCTCCGCCGCTGGCTGGTTCACCTCGGGCGGCAACATGCCGACCAGGTTCACGCCCGGCGGCAGACTGGGTGCTGCCTGGGTCTGCCACGCCTCGGCGGGCAGTCGCGAGGGCGTGAAGAGCGGTACCAGGGCGAGTTGCACCTGGACGTCGCCCGCGTGCACGCCGCCGTGAAGCATGGGCACGGCGATCTTCTCGTTGGCAGGTGGGAAGGTGAGGTCGCGTGGGTTCAGTGCGTCCACCGGGTTCACCCCGTCGGTGGAGCCCCAGAAGCGGCGCTGCTTGCCCACCGTTACGTCAACGTCCGTCAGGAACAGCGTGGCGTACGCTTCGTCCAACTCGAACCGCGTGGCCCCCGTGACAGCGTCGTAGCCGACCAGGATGTTCGCCGAATAGGCGGCGTCCGGGAAGAAGCCCGTACCTACTTCACCGTGGAGCCTCAGGTCGAGGTCGGCCCGCGCCACGGTCAAGCTGCCGTCTATGGCTACCCCGAACTGCGCTTCGGTGCGGCCGCTCAGTTGCGGGGCCTGCGCGGAGGCGGCACCGAGCGCGAGTGCCAGCGCCAGGCTGATGACCCATCGCATCCGCGTGAGCCGGGACGACCAGACGCGCGTTCTGTGGTGGTGCGTTACGAAGTGCGCAGCCATCTCAGCGCCTCAGGAACCGCTCTGTGAAGACTTCGGCGGGAAGCGGTTCGTCCATGACGAGATCCGTCTGGGTGATCACGGTGTAGGTGCTCACCTGGCCTCCCGCTACGCTCTCCATGCGCCGCTCGGTGGCCACCGTGTAGCCGTCCACTTCCTCCAGACCGCTCACGGTCAGTACTTTGATGAGCTCACCTGTCCGGTAGTACTCCACGCGCTGTGGGACGAGGGTGGCCTCCGGCACCTCGAGCACGAGCCGTTCGTAGCTCGAACCGCTCTCGGGCGTCGGCATGGCCTGCACCACGTAGACGGGCCCGTCGCGCACCTCCAGCAGCTCGTGGGTGTAATCGGCCTGATCGATGCCGGTGATGTCCTCGTAAGCGAAGTCGGACCCGAAGAAGGAGTCGCCCTGCTGGCCGCCCGCTATGCGGCGCACACGGTCGAGCGCGGGCAGGTAAACGAGCTTCTCCTCGGCACCGTCCTCAGCGGTGAGCGTGAGGAAGCCGGAGCCCCTGATGTCGGCGGGAGCGACGAACTTGATGATGCGCTTGGTGGTGCCTTCGCTCCAGGTCTGCATCTCGCGCGTGAGCGTCTGGCCGCCGGCCGTGGTGATGGTCATGGTGAGGGTGGCCTGGGTGGTGGCCGGCTCGGGTCGGGCCTCTACTGCGGCGATGAGGGCGTCGGCGTCGGCGTACTGCTGCGCTGCGGCGATGCCGAGGACTGTCAGCGCTAGCGCCAGCGCGAGGGCGCGTGGCAAGAGGTTCACAAGGTCAGGCTTCTTCATGCATGAGCTCCTTCGGGAGGTGGATCCTGGCGTGAGGGTTGCGGAGGAACTTGAGGCTGGCGGCCGGGAGGAGGGTGAGGGTGGCCACGCCGACGAGTGCCACGGTGAGCAGCATCAGCCGACCCAGGGTGGCCACGGGGACGAAGTTGGCGAAGGCCAGGGCGCCGAAGCCGGCACCGAGGGTGAGGGCGGTGAAGAGGATCTGGCGGCCCGTGCTGTACAGGGTGTGCACCACCGCCGCCTCGGGGTCATGGCCGTGACGCCGCTCCTCCATGTAGCGCACAGTCAGGTGGATGGCGTAGTCGCCGACCCCGATGGCCAGCGCGCCCATCAGCATGGTGGCGAGGTTGAGGGGCAGGCCGAGCCAGCCGAGCAGCCCGTACTGAAGCGCCACGGTGGCGAGCAGCACGATGATGGTCACGGCTGCTGCGCGGAAGGAGCGCACGAAGCTGTCGATGAAGAGAACGAGGATGATGGCGAGCGTGAGTGAGATGATGAAGTCGTGACGCATGGCTTGCTCGATCTCGCGTTCCAACAATGGGTTGCCGGTCAGTTGAACGCTGGCCATGTCTCCGAAGCGTTGGTCGGCGAGGCGGGTCATCTCGGCGGTGACGTCGGCCACGCTCTCGGTCGACATGGACCTGGCCACGAAGTTGATGACGCCCTGCTGGTAGTCGAGGGTCATGAAGCGCGTGAGGTCCGAAACGTCTCCGGACGATTGGTATAGCAGCAGTTCCTGCGCGACCGCCTCACGGCTGGACGGCAGAGCGTCGTCACCGGTGAGCGTGAGGTTGAGGGCGTGCACCACGTTGGCGATGGATTGCCCGGGGCCCATGTTCTCCAGGCTGGAAACGTCGTCCTGGTAGGCCAACATGGCCGAGAGCAGGTCGGGATCGGTCAGGTCGCCCTTGAGCCACACGGTGATGTTGGAGGAGCCACCCAACACCTCCTCCACTGTCGCCACGCTTGAACGTGTGGCGCCACCTTCGGGGAAGAAGGCCAGGATGGAAGTGTCGGACACTATGCGTGGCACGCCGGCTATGCCCGCGAGCACGATGATGGCTGCAGTGATGAGCACGGAGCGGGGCCGCTCTGTGGTGAGCCGACCCAGTCTGCCGAGCACCTTGCTCAGCCCGCCGGGGCTCTCCGGGTCCTCCACTCGCTTCGGCGCCGGCAGCAGGTTGAGGAGCGCCGGTAGCAGGATCATGCTGGCGAGCAGCGAAGAGAGCACGCCCAGCAGAGCAACGAGCCCGAGGCCGCGCACCATCTGGAGGCTGGAGAGCATGAACGTGCTCATGGCTGCGGAGATGGCGATGCCGGAGACGATGACGCCGAGGCCGGTCTCTCCCAGCATGCGGTCTATCGCCACGCGCTTCTCGGCCCCACGTGCGAGCTCGAAGTAGTAGCGCCCAAGCATGTTGATGATGAACGAGCTGGCCACGGCCATCACCGCTATGGGCCCGATGACGGTGAGCGCCATGAGCTTGCCGCCCAGCAGCTGGAAGATGCCCATGCCCCAGACGACGCCTAGCAGGATCTGCGTCAGGGGGAGAAGCGTGCCCTGCAGCGTGCGGAAGTTGAGGAACAGCATGAACAGGATGGCCGCGAGCGCCAGGCCTCCGAGCACCGGCAGGTCGCGGCCGATGATGGACTGCAGCTCCATGCTGGTGAAAGCCTGCCCGGCCAGGGCGTAGTCCCCTCGCCAGTGCGCCTCCACGGTCTCGACGACGCTCCTGGCGAAGGCGTTAGCGTCGAGGCCAGGAAGCATCTCGATGATGAAGCTGGCGTGCTGCCCGTCGCTACTGACCAGGGTCACGTTCCGGTACATGGGCGAGGTCGCCAGGTAGTCGCGGATGGCAGCGAGTTCGGCCTCGCTCGGCTGAGTACCCGGCGCGCGGCTGGGGAGGAGGTCGTCCACTATGAGGAAGCCGTCGTCGTCCACCATCCGTTTGGCGGTGGCCACCGACGTCACGTTCTCAACGCCAGGTAGGCGCTTGAGCGCCGCGGTGAGGTCAGCCACACGGGCCATGGTGGAGCCCTCGTAGATGTCGCCGCTGGCCACGAGCAACAGGCGGTCGCTATGTTGGAAGGTGGCCCTAAGTTCGTCTGCCAGGGCTTCGATCTTGGAGTCGTCGGGGTAGAGCGACTGCGTGGCGTTGTCCGTCTGAACCCGGGAGGCGCTGATGGCCAGCGCCACCGTGATCAGCAGGAAGACGGCGACGACGACCCAGCTGTGGTCCAAGGAGAAGCGGGCTACTCGGCTCATGAACCGGCGAGGGTCCTCGCCGCTGGCCGTTGGGCGGCAGCCGGGACGCGGGCGGCGCTTCTGGACGTGCGGGTTTGAAAGGCTGACATCGATCGGTTCTCCAATCCAGTGACTAAGTACTTACTCAATTCGCAGGCGCGTGTTGTCGTGATCGGTGACTCCCCCTCCAGTTCTGGGTCAGTGGGTCTCTATCAGCCCTGTTCTGCCAGGCGCTGCGTGCGCTGCCCGTCCGGGCTCGCGGGCGCGAGCGCACCTTGGAACCAGGTGTCCAGCATCTCGGTGGTGAACGTCGTGGCCCGCTCTCGCCACTCTCCCGGCGGCAGGCCGCGGTTGGCGAGGAAGAACATCATGAGCGACGAGAAGAACATGGTGGCGCTCGTCTCTACGGGCAGGTCGGCCCGCAGCTCGCCGGCCCGTACGCGGGAACGTAGGTAGGCCGAAAGCGCACCGGCGAGTTGGTCGACGAGGCGCTTGAACGCTCCGCCCAGTTCTTCGCTCGTCTGCGATTCGATGAGCAGCATGGTGACGATGTTGGCCTGGCTCTGGATCATCTCGACCCAGCCCAGCACGATGCTGCCTAACACTTGTCTCGCCGGCAGTTCCTCGAGACCCGCCAGTAGCGCGAGCGCCTCGTTCAAGAACGCCATGCGCTGACGCGCCACGGCCAGGAGCAGTTCCGACTTGGTGGGGAAGTAGTGGAAGATGAGGCCTTCCGTGACGCCGACCTCGCGGGCTATCTGCTTGGTGCTGGTGCCGGCGTAGCCATGCTGGGCGAAGAGACTAAGCGCGGCGTCCAGTATCTGAAGACGCCTCGCCTCGGCCTGTTCCCGGCGAGTGGACTGCTTGCTCTCGACTACGCTTGCCATGCGGCACCTCTCTTCACTGAGTAAGCACTCAATGAACATCACTCTATTGCGCCGCCCGGGTAACCGTCAAGCGCCAGGGGGTCTCCTGCCGGCTGTTAGGCCTGCACACTCATGACCGCGCTTGGGCTCTACACTGCGAACCACAATCACGAACGAGTGAGGTAGCCACGTTTCAACTGGGAGGAACCAGCATGCGTCTCAAGTGGGTTCTCGCGTCAGTCGTCTTGGTATCCATGCCCTTGGTGAGCGGCCAGTCCCCTGCCGAGCAGGCGCCAGCTTGGCCTACCGACCCTTCGGCACGCGCGTTCCTCGAGGTCTTCGAGGCTATCCGAGACCGCTACATGATCGCGAGCATAGACGAGAGCGCGTTGTGGCAGAACGCCATGGACGGCATGGTGGCCGCCCTCCCGGATAGGTGGAGCTATCACACGGACCCGGCGCTCACTGCGCTCGAGAACGAGAAGTTCCAGGGCGCTTACGGCGGCGTAGGGATGGGGCTACGGGCCGTCCACGCACCAGTGGAGGGCGTGATGCGAGACGGCTTCTCACGGGTGTTCATCACCGACACCGTGCCAGGCGCACCGGCCGACCTGGCGGGCCTGCGTGCCGGCGACGTCATACTCGAGGTGGACGGCGTGAGCATGCGCTCGGTGGGCAGCGCAGACGAGGTTGCCCTAGCCATCGTCGGCCCGGCGGGCACCACGGTGAGCATCCTCGTCGAACGTCACCGGCAAGCCGAACCCCTCGAGTTCCTGGTCGAGCGCGGAACGATCCAGTTGGACATCGCCTCCAGCGCGCTGCTGCCAGGCGACGTTGGCTACCTGGCGCTCTACACCTTCTTCTACCAGGACGCCTACGGCGAGTTCCGAAGGCACCTTAGGGAGCTGCAGGCTGCCGGCGCCACAGCACTGGTGCTCGACCTGAGAGATAACTCGGGCGGCTTGGCCCAGGAGGGGCTGAAGGTGCTGGACGAGTTCCTCGGTGTCGGTAACGCCTGGACGCTCACCACGCGTGGCACCTCCGTCACGGAGCTCACCCGCACCATGCGGGCGAACGACATCCCGCTGGTAGTGCTGGTGGGACCCAGAACGATCTCCATGGGTGAGCTGCTCGCCGCGTCTCTGCAAGCCAGCGGGCGGGCGCTGGTGGTGGGCGAGCCCACGGCCGGCAAGGGCACCATGTACACCTCGCTGCCCCTCGCGGATGGCGGCACGCTCAACCTGGCGACCAGCGAGTTCCGCGCCGCCGCGTCTCAGCCCATCGAGGGCGTGGGCGTGCAGCCGGACATCTGGGCACCCGATACCAGGTACCCGACCCTGGCCGTGGCCGGCGGCTTCGGCGCGCGAGCAGGCCAGGTCGTGGAGCTCTCCATTGACGGCGTGGTGGTGGCCAGCACCGTGGCCGACGAAGACGGCTTCATGCTGGTGGGGCAAGCCTCTGCCGGCACCCTCACGGGCGCGGACGACAAGCCGGTAGACCTGGAGAACGACCCCGCCCTTCAGGTGGCAGTGGAGGTCGTCAAGCACCTGCGCGAAGGGGCGGCCGCGGCAGATTGAGCGCGGTGCATTCAGAACGATCGAGCTCTGCTTACTTGGCGCAAACGTGGAAGCGCTGGCCGCGCAACTCGGGCCTCAGTCGCCAGGGCACCATGACGGCAGACGCAGAACCGACACCTTGACCACTGCTCCGTTACGGAACTCGAACTCCAGCCTCCGGTCGGGAGCCACGTCGTACCACACGACCTTCTTCCCAGCGTCAGCATCTCCATCGGAACCAGCCTGCTCGCCCATGACTACTGCGACCTCGGCCTCGGTGGAACTCACTTCAAGCCCCTCGGCAGTACTGAAGCGCGCCGTGTCGGGAGAGTTGTAGATTATGAGCGCTCCGACGTCATCGGTAGATTCACACACGAAGACGATGACGCCGGGCGGAAGCGCCCTGCCAAACTGGTACATATGCGTTCCGTCGGGCCCCGGCGAACTACCCGAGGGACGTCTGGCCACGACCGACGCCCTGGAGTCACCTAGCAAGACGAAGTCGTTGATGCCGTCCGAAGTGATCAAGCCATGCACCTCCTCGAGCCTTAGTACCGTGGGGGCACGGCGGGTGGGGGCAGCAGCCGTGGAGGTACTGGGCGAACCTTCGGCTTCATGTTCCGCGGCGGGCGCGCAGGATATGAGAACCAGGCTCGCCAACACGAGGCTCATCAGTGGACCGGTAATAGCGGACTGCATGCGCTTCTTCACGGCTGCTCCTTACCCTTGGGCGCCCCTCGCCCTTCACTAGTGTATTCGGCTCGCTCGCCCAGCGTTCGGCACGGTTTGCAGCTCTGGAAGAGGGCCACCACAAGCTTGCCAGAATGAGTCCGTCCAAACACCGTCCAACCACGGAGCGAGTAGTACTTAAGCTTCCTGACCCAACTCCTGCACCACCAACTCGGTCAGCCGCTCGATAGTCTCGCGGTCGAACTCGAAGCTCACGCCCGCCGCCCGGTAGAGCTCATCGAGCGGTTTCGTGCCGCCGAGCGACAGCGCCTCCAGGTAGTCCGCCAAGGCGGCCGCCTGGTCCTCACGCGCCCGCTCCCACACCTGCAGCGCACCCAGGTACGCCATGGCGTACTCGATGTAGTAGAAGGGCGCGCGGAACACGTGGAAGTACTGCCAGCCGCGCCGGCGGGCCATCTCGTAACCCGTGATGTCTATGCCAACGTCGAAGCGCCGCGCGAGCGCCTCCCACGCGTCGTCGATCTGATCCGCGGTGGGACCCGTGCCGCCCTCCAGCCCGGGATGCGTATAGATGAAGTGCTGGATGGCGTCCAAGCGGCACGCCCATACGAGCAGTTCGAGCGCCCGCACGAGCAGAGTGGCGCGTGAACGCTGCGCGTCCTCCGCGCCGTAGAAACCGCCCTCGGCCTCTTCCAGGTACGGCAGGGTGAGGAACTCCAGCGCCTGCGAGGCCAGCTCGTTCATCTCGGGCCGGTCCGACATGTGCATGAGCAGCGGCCAGCGCTGCTGCGTCGTAAGCGTGTGCAGCGCGTGCCCCATCTCGTGGCGCATCACCAGCATGTCGCCGTCCGTGCCCACCGCGCTCATGTAGATGTAAGGCATGCGGCTCGCGGCGAAGTACGACTGGTAGCCGAGGCCCGGCACCTTGCCCGGGCGGGACTCGATGTCCAGCCAACCCTCGCGCATGCGCTCGAAGCCCGCCCCCACCTCGGGCGCCACCCTGGCGAACATGCGCACCAGGCCGGCTTCAAGCTCCTCCACGGTGGCGAACGGCTTGAGGGGCGGGCGGCCGCGGATGTCGACCTTGAGGTCGTAGGGCGCCAGCCGCTCCAAGCCCAGGGCGGCCCGGCGCCGGTCGTACACCCGGCGTAGTTGCGGCACCACAACCTGCTCCACCACCTCGTGCAGGTGCAGGCAGTCCTCAGGTGTGTACTCGTGCCGGTGCAACGTGCGCCACTGGTAGGCCCGGAAGTCGCTCAGGCCGGCGTTGCGCGCCATCTGATGCCGGAGCGCCAGCATCTCCAGGAAGAGCTCATCCAGCGGCTCGTCCACGGTGTCGTACGCCGCGTCGACCGCCTCGTAAACGCGCCGGCGCAGGGCGCGGTCCTGCTCTTCCAGCTTGGCGCCCGCCGCGTCCAGAGTGAGGGGCTCACCGTCCACCTCCACACGCAGCGAACCCATCAGCTGGTCGTAGCGCTGGTTCAGTTCTTCGAGCTTGGTGCCCAGCTTCACGTTCTCGGGCCTGAACAGCTCCACCTGATCGCGCATGTCGGCCCACGCTGGGGCCAGATCGGCGGGCGGCTCGTACCCTTCCACGGCCAGCAGCTTGCGCGACATCTTGTTGCCCAGCTCCTCCACCACCGGCAGCACCTCGGTCACGAAGGCCAGGAAGGCAGCCGCAGCCGCCTCGTCCGCGGTGTTCTCGTCCTTGGCACGGCTGAGCCTGGCGTACGCCTCGTGCACGTCGCGGCTGAGCTCGTCGTTGTCGGCCAGTAGCTGCGGCACGGCCGCGGCGTCTACCTCGCGGGCGAGCAGGGCGGTGGCGCGGTCGGCGAACTGGGCAGGGTCTGCGTGTGTGCTCATGTGCCCCGATGGTAACGGCTGGGGGCGGGAGCGGACCTTCGTACTTGCGTGTGGACCCGTCAGACACGATGATTAGGGGTGGCGCCGGCGCCATGCCGGCCGCGAACGACTCGAGCACCGTGTGGTCTTGCGCCAAGCGAGAGAGGGAACCGATGACCGACTCCACCCCACCCAGCAACGAAGCCAGTAACGACATCGTCCGCTCCACCCCCCTCCAGTACCTCGACAAGGCCCTGTCGGGACTGCGCAACCTGGGCCTGGTGCCTACCACCACCAACACTCACGAGGCACCCATCGTGGCGCTCCTGAACGAGATCTCGGACCTGGATCAGGACCGCATCGTGGCCATAACCCGCACCCTTTCCCAGGCGTCGCTGTTCAACGACGTGGTGCGCGAACAGGTGCAGGCCATGGAGATCGGCACGCGCTACGAAGAGATCACCAAATCGTTCAACTCCATCCGCGACGACGCGAAGATGATGGTGGACCAACTGGACGACGGCAAGCTCTCCACCTTCGAGCGCCTCTCCAACGTGTGGATGAAGGTCACGCGCGGCGACATCGCTTCGCGCTTCGACAAGATCAAGAGCACGTACCTGGGCGTCACCAAGGACGCCGGCGACCAGATCAAGCGCGAGCAGACCATCCTCGAGGCCTACATGGACTTCCGGGGCGCCCTCAAGGAGTCCGAGGTGCTCGCCTTCGAGGTGCTGGGCAAGGCGGAAGCCGAACTGGAGGCGGCGAAGACCGCGCTGCAGGCGGCCATGACCGAGGTCGACGGCTACTCCGGAGACGACCCCGCCACCAGGGCGCGGCTCGAACTGGCGCGCGACGAGCGGGTGCGCGACCTGCAGGCCACGGACGCCCGTTACCAGATAGCCAAGGACCTCTCGGACAACCTCACCATCAGCTACAACACCTCCGAGGTGGTGATGGCGCGCCTGCTGCAGACCAACACCGCCAAGCAGCGCGTGCGCCAGCAGGCCATCTCCTTCTTCGGCACCAACGAGACGGTGCTCACGGCGCTCACGGCGTCGTTCACGGGCCTTTACGGGCTGCACGAATCCACCCAGGCGCTCGAAGCCATGAAGGAAGGCGTGAGCCAGTCGCTCGAGACGGTGGCCGAGATCGGCGGCAAGGTGCAGGAAGCGGCGTTGCGCGCCGGCTACGGCCCCACCATCCGCGCGGACGCCGTGAAGATGCTGGTGGATTCGGTGGTGAACTATCAGGAGCGCTCGTACCAGATCATCGACGAGATGCGTAAGGCTTCCACCGACAACGCGCGCGAGATAGGCGAGGCGGTCGAGGACGGCAAGCGCAGGCTCGCCGACCTGGCGCGGCAGGGTCAGCAGCTAGTGGCCCAGAAGGGTGCCTGAAGCGGACACGCCCACCAGCGCCGCCACCGCCGCGGTCAACGGGCCGCCCCCGGCGCCCCTGGACAGCGTCATGCTGGCCATGGACGTGGTGGACACGCTGCGCCACCGCGAGGCGCTGATAGCGCAGGAGCTGGCGGAGCCCGAACGGGACGAGCAACTGCTCGAGCGCCTGCGGCAGATCTACGCGTCGCAGGGCATCGAGGTCACGGACCAGATCCTCAAGGAGGGCATCTCCGCCCTCAAGGAGGACCGCTTCGTGTACGCGCCGCCGCCACGCAGCGCGGCCACGCGCTGGGCGCACGCGTACGTGAACCGCGGCCGGTGGGGCAAGAGCCTGCTGGCGCTGGCAGTGGTGGGGGTCTTCGCGTACGGCGCCTACTTCGCGCTGGTGGTGGCGCCGAACCGTCAGCTCATGAACGACCTCGCCACCGTGCACGCCCGCGTGCTGGCCGTGAGCCAGGTTCAGGAGGCGGACAGCGTGGCAGCTACCATCTACGCTCAGGCCCGCACCGCCGCCGAGCGCGGCGACCGCGCGGAGGCCCGCACAGGCCTGGGCTCGCTAACGGACCTCCGTGACCGGTTGGAGAGCACCTACACGCTGCGCATCTCCGCCGGGCCCGACACGGGCTTCTGGCGCGTGCCGGACGTGAACGTGAACGCCCGCAACTACTACATAGTGGTAGACGCCATCGACGCTAACGGCCGCAACGTGAGCGTGCCCGTGGTGAACGAGGAGACGGGCCGCACCGAGCGGGTGTCCCAATGGGGTCTGCGCGTGGACGAGGCCACCTTCGAGAGCGTGCGGCAGGACAAGATGGACGACGGCATCATCCAGAACTCCTTCTTCGGCGAGAAGCGCGCCGGCTTCCTGGAGCCCGATTACGCCTTCGACACCACGGGCGCCGCCGTCACGGATTGGTCGGAGTGGTAGGCCCATGATCAGCGGACGCCAGGCTTTGCAGGACATCCAGCAGGCGCTGACCCAGGAGCAGAAGCGCCTCAAGGACATCGATTCCCGCCTCAGCAGCAACGCCGGTGAGGTGCTGGCGCTGGACGCCAAGCGAGCCACGGAGCTGCAGCGGCTCGCGCGGCTGCGCCTGCAGTTCCTCTCCACGGGTCAGGCGGGCACCGCGGCGCAGGACAACACGCGCGCCGTGCTGGCGCTCATCGACACCCGTAACCAGGCCTACCAGCAGGTGCAGGAGCGGCTGGCCGCTCTGGAGGCGGACGCCGGCAAGCTGCAAGCGCGCGCCGCCGAGCTGGCCGACGAACGTCAGCGGCTGGCGGACGACATCGGGACCGCCGAGAAGGCCGCCCAGGCCCAGCTTGAGGCCGAACCCACCTACCAGGCGCAGCTAGCCACCGCCCGGGAGGCCGAGCGCGTGGCGGGCCAGGCCGACGCCAAGGCCAGTCAGAGCGAAGAGGAGCTCGAGAGCAAGGGCGCCGCCTACCGAGGCGACCGGCTCTTCACCTACCTGTGGGAGCGCGGTTACGGCACCTCCGCTTACCGGCCTGGCGGCGGCATCTTCGGCCCGCTGCTGCGCTGGCTGGACGGCAAGGTGGCGCGGCTCATCGGCTACGCGGACGCCAGGCCCAATTTCCATCGCCTGCAGGAGCTGCCCGAGCGACTGCGCGAACATGCGGAGCGCGTGGAGCAGCGCGCGGCGGCCGAGTTCGAGAAGCTGCGGCAGCTGGACCTTCAGGGCCGGGTCGACGCCGGCATCCCGGCGCTGGAGGGTCAGCTCGAAGAGACGGAAGCGGCGCTGAACCGAGTGCACGAATCGCAGGCGGCCCTCACGGGTCGGAACCAGGAGGCGCTGGCGGAGCTGGAGAGCTTCGCGCAGGGTGCGGATACCAACTACCTGAAGGCGGTGGAGCTCCTCCGCACGGAGCTCGAGGGCGCGCCCTTGCAGGTGCTGAGGAACGAGGCGCTGGCCACCCCTTCACCGGAAGACGACGTGATAGTGGCCCGCCTGCGCGACCTGAGCAGGGAGCGCGACACCAAGGCCCAGGCGGCCGCCGAGCTGAACGACAGTGCGGCTCAGCATAGGAAGCGCCTCTCCGACCTGGAGAAGCTGCGCACCGATTACACCCGCGCCGGCATGGACCAACCCAACACGGCCTTCCGCGACAAGCAGGTGGTGACCGGAGGCATCAACCAGTACCTCACCGGTCTCCTCACCGCAGAGGCGCTGTGGCGCCTCCTCAACAGCCAGCGCGTGCGCACCCCCACCAGTTCCGACCCCGACTTCGGGTCGGGCGGCTTCGGCCGCGGCACCGTGTGGGGTGGCGGGCCGTTGCCCGGCAGTACCGGCCCCGTCAGGGGTCCGGGGGCCGAGGTAGCCGGCGACGTCATCGGCGACATCCTGGGCGGGCTCCTGGGCGGCGCCGGGAGGGCAGCTTCGAGCGGCAGTGGCTCGAGCAGCAGTCGGAGCTCCGGCTCCGGACGCAGCTCCAGCGGTTCGAGCAGCAGCCGCAGCTC
>CAZVTS010000005.1:1821-12589 GCA_964630175.1 uncultured bacterium | reverse complement strand
CGCAGCTCCGGCGGCACCCGCACGGGCGGGAAGGTCGGCGGCGGCAAGTTCAGGACCGGCGGCAAGTTCTGAGCGGTCAGGGAGCGATATGGAACCGAGCGGCGAGCATAGTGATGGCGTGACGAGGGTCACCCTCACCCGCTACGGCCCCGACGGCTTCACGGAGACGGAACTGACCGACCTGAGCGGCCTCGAGGCCGGCCTGAAGCAGGACGGCGTGCTCTGGCTGAACGTGACCAACGCCGGGGCGGACCACGAGCTGGTGCGGCGCGTCGGGCACGCCGTGGGCCTTCACCCGCTCGCACTGGACGACGTGCTGAACGAAGGGCAGCGCCCCCACGCCGAGGAGTACGGCGATCAGCTCTTCGTGCTGCTGCGCACGCTCCGCGTGAAGGAGCCGTCCACGTTGGCAGTGAGCCTTGTGAACGGCGCAGACAGCGCCACCGGCCTGCCAACGGCCACGGAGCTCAGTGCAGCGGGCGGGGCGGGGCTCCACAGCAGCCAGGTGGCCCTGCTCCTGAAGGAGCGCCTGGTGGTCACCTTCCAGGAGACGGCGGAGGACCCCTTCGACCGCGTGCGCGCACGCCCGCTGGGGGCGCACGGCGCCGGCCGCGAGCTGAGCGCCGATTTCCTCGCCTACCGCCTGCTGGACGTGATCGTCGGCCAGTACTTCGGCGTGGTGGAGCGTTACGGCGACGACCTGGAGGCGCTCGAGGACCGGATCCTGCTGCACCCCACGCGGGGCGTGCTGAGGCAGGTGAACGGCCTGCGGCGCGACCTGCTGTTGGCGCGGCGCACCGTCTGGCCGCTACGCGACGCCATGTCCAGGCTGCAGCAGCCCGGGTCCGATCTCGTCAGCGCCGACACGGCCACGTACCTGCGGGACGCCCAGAGCAACGTGATGCAGGTGATAGAGACGCTGGAGCTGCTGCGCGAGATGGTCACGGGCCTGCACGACATCTACCTCACTGCGCTCAACACGCGCATGAACGACATCATCAAGGTGCTCACCATCATCTCCACCATCTTCATCCCGCTCACGTTCCTGGCCGGCATCTACGGCATGAACTTCGAGCATCAGCCTGAGTATGCGTGGCGCTGGGCCTACCCGGCCCTGTGGGGCCTCATGATCCTCCTGGCGGCGGGCATGCTGGCGCTGTTCCGGCGCAAGCGCTGGCTCTGAACCGGGCGGCCGTTGCGCCGCACCGACGGCCGCATCACGCCTCCGGCGCACCGACTGGGGCGTGCTACACTCCGCCGCATGCGAGTGGCTATCGTCGGCGCGAGCGGCGCCGTTGGACAAGAGATATTGACCCTTCTAGCCGAGCGGGAGTTCACGCTCGAGCAGCTCAGGCTCTTCGCTTCGCCGCGTTCGGCTGGGCGTGAGGTGGAGTTCCGTGGCGAGGCCCTCGTCATCGAGCCGCTACCCGGGAGCGACGACCTCGGCTCCGACGTGGTGTTCTCGAGCGCCGGCGGAGCCATCTCGAAGGAACGCGCGTGGGGCTGGGCGGAGCATGGCGCCACCGTGGTAGACAACACGTCCGCCTGGCGGCTGGATCCGCGGGTGCCCCTGGTGGTGCCCGAGGTGAACGCTTCCGCCGCCTCCGGTCACACCGGCATCATCGCCAACCCGAACTGCTCCACCATCATCGCGCTCATGGCGCTGGCGCCCCTGCACCGCGCCTTCGGCCTGGAGCGCGCCACCGTGGCCACCTACCAGGCCGTGTCGGGCGCCGGCGCGGCCGGGATCTGGGAGCTGAGGGACCAGTCCGCGAAGGCGCTGGCGGCTGAGCAGGCGCCGAGCGGCGAGCCGCACGGCTTCGAGGCCGCGCCCGCGAAGTTCCAGCATCCCATCGCCTTCAACCTCTTCAGCCACGACAGCGCGGTTTCGGACGACGGCTACAACGAGGAGGAGCGCAAGCTCACCCTGGAATCGCGCAAGATTCTAGGCGCCCCGGAGCTGGCCATCAGCGCCACCTGCGTGCGCGTGCCCGTGTTCCGGGCGCACTCCGAGGCTATACACGCGGAGTTCTCCCGCCCCGTCACCGAGGCGGAGGGTCGCGCGGTCCTCGCGGCCGCTCCGGGCGTGCGGCTGGTGGACGATCGGGCCGGCAACACCTTCCCCATGCCGCTGGCCGCCTCCGGTAAGGACGACGTGCTGGTGGGCCGCATCCGTAGCGACATGAGCCGACCCGGTGGGCTGGCGCTGTTCGTGGCCGGCGACCAGATCCGCAAGGGCGCCGCCCTGAACGCCGTTCAGATCGCCGAGTTGCTGGCCGGCGCCGCCTGAACCGACTACTCCTTTATGCGGCCCGCCGAGCGGTAAACCAGGTAGGCCCCCCACTCGCGCACCACACGGTCCAGCGCCGCCAACCTGTCGCCTATCCGCACCTCGAAGCGCGGGCTGATGCGCTCCGTGGTGCGGTAGTCCACCGGGTACGGCATCAGGGTCCAGCCCTGCGTGCGGAACGTGAGGTAGGCGCGCGGCATGTGCAGTGCGCTGGTAACGAGCAACCAGGTCGAACCCGGGGTGGGGCGCAGCTGCTCTATGGCGAGAAGCGCCTCCTCGTACGTGCTGCGCGCTTCGCCCAGGAACACCACCTGCCGCCCGCGCGCCTCGGGCCCGAACAGCAGCTGCGCCCCGCTGGGGCCCCGCCATTCGTCCTCCAACGCGCTGGAGAACAGGCCGGTGAACACGAGGGTGGCGTCGGGGTAGGCACGCGCCAAGGCTAGCCCGGCCAGCATGCGTTCGCCCGCGTCGTCGAGCGTCAGCTGACCACGGTCCTGGGTCACGCGCCAGTCCACGGAGCCGCCCAGCACCACGACGCCGTCCACGCTGGTCGGTAGTGTCTGCGGCACGGCGTAGCGGTTCTCCAGCCCCACCGCCAGGTACTGGTCCAGCGGCAGCAGCAGGAGCACCAACAGCAGAAGCAGGGGTGGGAACATCAGCGCTCCCGCCAGGCGCCCGGCGCGGGCGCGCGCCGCCAGGTACGCCAGCACGAGAAGCACCACCACCAGGGTGCTGGGAGTCAGTAGCCACCACACCGCTTCGCTCACCTTGCGCTCCATCATTACCCAGCCGGCGCGGGGCCGTTGCCCGTCGCTGGGAGCCGCCCACGGGCTCCAACACGACCGGTCTCGCTACGCACCAGGCGCATGTCGGCTATCCTGCTTCCAAACTTGCGCGAAGGTCCGACCCTATTACCTGCGCTCTCATGAGCCCGGGCGCTGTCACCGGTCGACCGGATCAGCCGCCACCAGGAGACCCGATGAAGCTTGGCATCATCACAGATTCCACTTGCGATCTAAGCGCCGAGGAGCTGAAGCGCCTGCAGGTCGAGGCCGTGCCCCTCCACGTGAACTTCAAGGGCAAGACGCAGAAGGATTGGCTCGAGATCTCGCCTGCCGACATCATCTCCGGCGTGAAAGCCGGCGCGGACCTGCCGTCCACCAGTCAGCCCAGCCCCGCCGAGTTCGCGGCTGCGTACGAACGCGCGGTAGCGGCGGGCGCAGAGGCGCTCCTCGTCATCACCATCAGCTCCAAGATCTCGGGCACCCTGCAGTCCGCCAACATAGCTGCCGAGAACGCCGGCGTGCCCGTGACGGTGTTCGACAGCCTGGCCGCCAGCCTGGGCCACGGTGAGATGGTGCGCGTGGCTTCGCGCATGCGCGCTGCCGGCTCCTCCCTGGAGGAGATCGTCGCCGCCCTGGGCACGGTGCGCGACACGAACTTCGTGGTGTTCACGGTGGGCACCCTAGAGTTCCTTCAGAAGAACGGTCGCATCGGCCGCGCCAGCGCTTTCCTGGGCGGCCTACTCAACGTGAAGCCGCTCCTCACCCTGGATAACGGCGTGGTGGGCCCCCTCACGCGCGCTCGCGGCCTGAAGAAGGCGCAGCAGGAGATGGTGGACCGCTTCAAGGCGTACGTGGACAAGCAGTCCGGCCCGGTGGTACTGAACCTGATCCATGTGCAGGACCCCGCGGCCGCCGAGGGCCTGCGCGCGGCCATCGACGCCGCGGGCGTCAAGTACGAGTTCGGTGGGTATCACGAGATAGGCGCCGTGATAGCTAGCCACACGGGACCGGCCACCTTCGGCATATACACGCACCTGGCGGTCTGACGGCTACGCCGAGGCTTGGCGCGCGGCTACTGCTGGAGATCGGTCAGAACCGCGCCACACCCCGGCTGGCGTCCACCGTGTACGTGAGCAGCTTCCATGCCAGCTCCTGCTCCGCCGCGCTAATCTGCACACTCTCCGACTTGTAGTTGGGTGCAGGCGGGTTGAGGCCTAGCTCGTAGTAGTTGCTTAGCGCCTCACCTTCGAGGATCAAGGTGCCCAGCAAGGCGCCTGCCGCGTCGTAACTGCAGCTCTCGGCGTCGCAGGCAACGCGCCGCAAGGGTGCGAGGTCGTTGACGTTCAGGATCATCTCTGCGCGGTCGGCGGAAGCGGCCTCCTCGTAGCTACTCGCGCCCTGCCAGTACCGGGCGGTGAACTCTGCGCTCGTTACGGTGATGGTGGCCGGAGCGAGGGGGTCGTGCACCACCACGGTAGCCAGGCGGACCTCGTTCTCGAGCGACTTCGGCTGAACCACCAAGAACTCGAAGATGACGAAATCCGACTCCGCGTCGGCGAACTCGTATGCCCCGGTGCTGGCGCCTCCCGTGACCCCCTGAGGCTGCCCCACCTCAGCGCTGGGCTCGAACAAGAAGGTGGCTCCCAGCCCGTGCAGTCCGAACGGGTCCTCGATGCTGAGTTCCGACGGAGGCGCGAGAGCGCCACAGCCAGTCAATAACGCCAACAGCACGAGCGCGCTCGCCAACTGCAGCAACGACAGGTAGGCGCCCATCCCACGCCAGTACCGCCCAGTGACAGCACCGCTCCTTACCGTTGGATCCTTCATGACCTTAACGCCTCCGCTAAGTCTGAAAGTGCGCCCCTCGGTTCCGTCTTGGAAGAGCAGGCTAGCACCGGTCCCGCCACCACCGGCAGGCAACGATCACCGTTGCCGCGTGGTACTAGGCTGACGCCCCGACACCCGCTGCAGCTTCTCGTCACGACCCCTAGTCTTGGGCCATGTTCGCTGCCGCTCGTTCGGCCACGGTGGTGGGGGTAGACGCCATACCCGTGAGGGTCGAGGTGTTCGTCACTGGTGGTCTACCTAGCTTCACGGTGGTGGGCCTGCCGGGCGCGGCCGTGCAGGAGTCACGCGAGCGGGTAAGAGCAGCGCTCAAGCAGCTCGGAGCGCCCCTGCCGCCCAGTCGCATCGTCGTCAACCTCTCTCCAGCGGACGTCCGTAAGGAGGGCCCCGCCTTCGACCTGCCCATCGCGCTGGCGCTGCTGGCAGCGGAGCGGCGCCTGCCGCTGCAGGCCCTGGCCCACGTCATCTCGTTCGGCGAGCTCGCGCTGGACGGCGCCCTGCACCCCGTGCGCGGCGCCGTCAGCATCGGCCTGCACGCCAAGCTGGCAGGGGCAAACACCGACCTGCTGGGTCCGCCCGGCAACGCCGCCGAGATGGCGCTGGTGCCCGGCATCACGGCGTACGCCCCGCACAGCCTGGCTGAGGCCGTGGCTCACCTCACGGGCCGCGGGCGGCTCCCGCCCATACGGTCCGCTGCGTCCTCACCGGGCGCCGCCGCCCCGCAACCAGACTTGGCTGCGGTTCGGGGCCACTCTTACGCCAAGCGCGCCCTCGAGGTGGCCGCGGCGGGCCGCCACAACCTCCTCCTCACCGGGCCGCCTGGTGCCGGCAAGACCATGCTGGCGCTCAGGCTCCCGGGCATCCTGCCGCCCCTCACCACTGAGGAGGCGGTGCAGGTGTGGCAGGTGCACTCGAGCGCCGGTCTGCTCGGCGGCGCCCTCAAGCTTGTCGCCCTCAGGCGCACCCCACCCCTGCGGCAGCCGCACCACACCGGCTCCGAGGCGGGCATCCTTGGGGGCGGGCCGCTACCTCGGCCGGGCGAGGTGAGCCTGGCGCATAACGGCGTGCTGTTCTTAGACGAGCTGCCGGAGTTCCGCCGGCCCGTGCTCGAGGCCTTGCGGCAACCGCTGGAGGAAGGGTTTGTGAGCATCTCCCGCGCCCGCGGTACCCTCAAGCTGCCCGCGCGCTTCCAGCTCGTCGCCGCACAGAACCCATGCCCGTGCGGGGAGCACGGCGTGGTCGGGGAGCCGCGCTGCACCTGCACGCCGCTGCAGGTCAGCAACTACCGGCGGCGCGTCTCGGGCCCGCTGCTTGACCGCATAGACATGCGGATCCGGCTGCCGCGGCTGCAGCAAGCCGACCTGCTGCGCACAGGCCAGGCGGAACCCAGCGCAGCGGTGGCCAAACGCGTGGCAGCGGCTCGCGAGCGCATGCTGAACCGGCAGGGCTGCACCAACGCGGTGCTCACCGGGTCCCTGCTGCAGCGCCACGCGCGGCCGGCGGGCGCCTCCGAACGCTTCCTGACAGAGTTGGTAGCCAGGGGGCAACTATCGGGCCGTGGCTTCGACCGGCTGCTGCGCATGGCGCGCACGGTGGCCGACCTGGAAGCCAGCGGGGAGGTCGAGCAGCGGCATCTGGCCGAGGCCGCAGGCTACAGGGGAGCCCGCTAAGCGGTACGGTTGTCAACCGCAGCGCACACCGGCACGGGGCGGGCTCACGGAACATGCCCCACTGTCGAGTATTTCGTTCTGATTCCGGTTCTGGCGTGTGCTACATTAGGCCGGAGTGAATAAAGGGGTTCCCTACCTAGCCCCAGTTCGAGCCCTTGAGGAGGGAATCGTGCCCATGAGGTGGTTAAGGCGGGCGTTGCCCGCCGCCGTTCTTGCGCCGCTGCTGGCAGCATGCTCGTTGGATGGTGCCCAGTCGACGTTCAGGCCGGCCGGTGAGATTGCACGTGACCAGCTAGATCTGTTCATGTGGACTTACTGGCTGAGCTGGCCCGTCATGATCGGCGTCTTCGGTGCCCTGATCTACGTCCTGATCCGCTACCGCCGCCGCAAGGGCGACGCGATGCCTGTCCAGAGCCACGGCAGCCCTGCTCTGGAAGTCATCCTCACCATCATCCCGGTCATCATCATCATCGCCGTGGCCATCCCCACGGTGCGCTCCATCTTCCGCACTCAGACGTTCGTGGAAGCCACGGCGGACGACCTGGTGGTGCACGTGACGGGCTACCAGTGGTGGTGGAAGTTCGAGTACCCGCAGTACGGCATCACCACCGCCAACGAGCTCATCATGCCTGAGGGCAAGCGCCTCATCCTGCAGCTCAACTCTGGCGACGTGGTGCACGCCTTCTGGGTGCCTCGCCTGGCCGGCAAGATCGACCTCATCCCCAACCAGGACAACCAGCTCTGGCTCACGGCCGACGAGCCGGGCATCTACCCCGGACAATGCGCCGAGCTCTGCCTGGGAGCACACGCCTACATGCGCTTCAAGGTCATCGTGAAGGAAGACGCCGAGTTCGAGGAGTGGGTGCAGACCTTCCAGGAACCCGAAGTCGTGGCCATCTCCGCCGACCAGCAGGTCAACCGCGGTCGCATGCTGCTGGCCTCCAAGGGCTGCATCGGTTGTCACGCCGTGGATAACTACGCTGAAGGCCTCAGCGTCGGACAGCCCAACTACCCCGACCTCACCAACTTCGGGCTGCGCACCAGCGTCGGCGCCGCCGTTCTCGACGCCACGCTCGAGAACGTGGCCCAGTGGATAGCCGACCCGCAGTCCGTGAAGCCGGGTAACCGCATGCCCACCCTTTGGCAGGCGGACGATCCCAACCGCGAGCAAGAAGCCACGGCCATAGCCGCTTACCTGCTCAGCCTCGGCGCTGAGGAAAGCGCCCAGCAGGCTTCCGCCGGAGGCAACTGATGGCTCAGTCAACCCTCGCTCCCTCTTCGGCCGATAGGCTGCTCCTCAGGCCCACCTGGAACAAGGGCATCCTTAGCTGGCTCACTACCGTGGACCACAAGCGGCTAGGCATCCTCTACATCCTCAGCGCCTTCATGTTCATGGGCTTCGCCGCCATCGAGGCGTTCATAATCCGCCTGCAGCTCCTCACTCCCGACATGCGGATAGTGAGTCCCGACCAGTTCAACCAGCTCTTCACCATGCACGGTGTCACCATGGTGTTCCTGGCCATCATGCCGTTAGGCATAGGCCTGGCCAACTACTTCGTGCCCCTGCAGATAGGCGCGCGCGACCTCGCCTTCCCCAGGCTCAACGCGTTCGGTTACTGGATCTACTCTTTCGGCGGCCTGCTCATCTACACGAGCCTCTTCCTAGGCGGCGCTCCCGACGTGGGCTGGGTAGCGTACGCCCCTCTCACCTCCCTGTCGCATAACCCCGGGCTCGGCGTCGACTTCTACGTGTTCGGCCTCTTCATCAGCGGCATCGGCACCACCGCCACTGCCCTCAACCTCATCGTCACCATCGTCAACATGCGCGCGCCTGGCATGACCATGATGCGCGTGCCCGTGTTCGCGTGGATGATGCTCATCACGTCGTTCATGATCATCTTCGCGTTCCCGCCCCTCACCATCGCCTTCCTCGAGCTCATCCTCGACCGCACGTTCGGAACGCTGTTCTTCGTGCAGGAAGCCGGGGCGCTCCCCATCCTCTGGCAGCACCTCTTCTGGATCTTCGGGCACCCCGAGGTGTACATCATCATCCTGCCGGCGTTCGGGGTCATGTCCGAGATCGTGCCCACCTTCAGCCGCAAGCCGCTCTTCGGCTCCCCCGTCATGATCCTCTCGGGCATCCTCATCGCCTTCATGGGCTTCGCGGTGTGGACGCACCACATGTTCACCACCGGCTTGGGCCCCGTGGTCAACACGGCGTTCTCCATAACCTCCTTCGTCATCGGCATCCCCACCGGCGTCAAGATCTTCAACTGGGTGGGCACGATGTGGGGCGGCAGCATCCGCTTCTCCGTACCCATCCTCTACGCCATCGCGTTCCTGGTCACGTTCACGCTGGGTGGCATCACCGGCGTCATGGTGGCCATGCCCACCTTCGACGCTCAGGTGCACGACACCTACTTCGTGGTGGCGCACTTCCACTACGTCATGGGCGGGGGCGCACTAATGGCCTTCTTCGGGGCGCTGTACTACTGGTTCCCGAAGATGACGGGTCGCCTCATGAACGAACGCCTCGGCGTCGCGGCGTGGGCGTTCACCGTGGTGGGCTTCCACACGCTCTTCTTCCCGCAGCACATCGCGGGCATGCTGGGCATGCCGCGCCGCATCCAGACCTACCCCGAGGGCATCGGGCTCGAGCTCTGGAACATGATGTCCACCATCGGTAGCTGGATCATGGGCGTGGGCCTCATCCTCATCCTCATCAACGTCATCCAGGGCCTACGCTCTCCCAAGAACGCGGGCAACGACCCGTGGGACGGTCGCACGCTCGAGTGGACTACTTCGTCGCCACCGGCCTTCTACAACTTCAAGGTGCAGCCGGTGGTCAACTCGCTCGACGCCTTCTGGGCGCAGAAGTACCCCGAATCCATGCACGTCACGCCGCCCGACCCGGCTGAGGGGCTCAAGTACGATGCCGGCGGCGTCCATATACCCGGTCAGTCCTGGTACCCGATGGTGGCGGCCCTGGCCATCGCCATAGGCTGCTATGGCCTCATGTACAGCAACATGATTCTCGCCATCCTGTCCGGCCTGGCCTTCATCTTCTGCATCTTCGGCTGGGCGTTCGAGGGTGTGGGCGGCAGGCACCTGCACTTCGATACTGCCGAGGAGTCCGCATGAGCGCTCAGTCCGCCACCCCGGCCGCCACCGAGCACGCGCACGCGGCCCCCTACCGCTCCTCGAAGCTGCCCGACGTCAAGCTGATGATGTGGGTGTTCCTGGCGTCGGACACCATGTTCTTCGGGTCGCTCATAGGCACCTACCTGGCCTACAAGGACCGCAGCCTGGTCGGGCCCCTGCCTCGGGACGTCTTCGACATCCCCCTCACCACCGTCAGCACCTTCGTGCTGCTCATGTCATCGTTCCTGATGGTGCTCGCGCTTCACGCCATCAGGCAGAACGACCTGCCCAAGTTCCGGCTCTGGACCGCCGGCGTGGCGTTCTTCGGCTCCATCTTCCTCGGGTTCCAGGTTTACGAGTTCGTGCACTTCGTGAACATGGGCCTCACCATCAAGCAGAACCTCTTCGGCACCACGTTCTTCATCCTCACAGGCACACACGGGGTCCACGTGACCGTGGGGGTGATCTGGCTGCTAAGCCTCATCATGGCCTCGTACATAAGACCGATGGCGGCCAAGGACGCCGTCTACGTCGAGATCGCAGGCCTGTACTGGCACTTCGTGGACATCGTCTGGATCGTGATCTTCACGGTCATCTACCTCGTGGAATTCGTGTAGGCGCTCTAGAATGGCTAAAGAGAAGCACTCCTCCGTTGCCGGCTACATCATCGTTGCGCTCATCCTGGGCGTCATCACCTACGTCGAGTTCGCCATCGTCGAGCATCCCCAGGCCTGGCTCGGTCGCAACTGGACGCTGTTCTGGCTGATCGCGCTGTCCATCGTCAAGTTCGTGATGGTGGTCATGTACTTCATGCACCTGAAGGACGACGACAGCACCTACACGGGCTTCTTCAGTTCCGGCATGTTCATATCCATGGCCACGTTCGTGGGCCTCACCGCCATGTTCATCCTGCCGCGCGCCGTGGTGAGCACCCAGCCGCAGAACGTGCAGGCCGGCAGCGTGAAGCACGAAGTGCCGGCGGACATCATGGCTCTGGTGGAGTCCGACGGCATGAGCCGCACGCCCGCCGAGCGCGC
>CAZVTS010000005.1:0-1721 GCA_964630175.1 uncultured bacterium | reverse complement strand
TGTACACCATGAACTGCGTGGCCTGCCACCAGGGCAGCGGCCAGGGCATACCGGGCGCGTTCCCGCCACTCGCTGAGCACGCCGCCGACGTCTACGCGGCGGGCGGCGAGGTGTTCCTGATCGACGTAGTGCTCTACGGCATGCAGGGCCCCATACAGGTGGGCGGCACCACCTACAACGGCCTCATGCTGGCCTGGAGCCAGTTCTCCGACGAGGAGCTGGCCAACGTGCTCAACCACATCGTCACCGCCTGGAACGACCCGCCCGCCGGCTTCGTGCCGTACCAGCCCGCGGACATCGCGGCGGAACGCGGCAAGGGCCTGAGCGATTCCGACGTCCACACGCTGAGAGACCAACTCGGGCTCTGAGCTCTAACACGAACCGCCCCCGGCGGTTGCCCAGCCCTGACCGGGTGCGCGCGGTTCTCCGCCGCACCCGGTTTCGGTTTAGCATGACCTTGTTCGCGGCGTAACGCTCCGCGCGAAGGGTTAAGCGATGCTCTATCTCGACTGGCAGATCGAACCCGTTCTTATCGGGCTGATAACCACCTTCGGGTTCACGTATTTCTTGTCCGTCGGCCCGCTCAGGCAGCGGCTGGCACCGGGCCGCCCCTTCCCCACGAAGCAAGCCCTCGTGTTCGGCCTCGGGCTGGTGCTCCTCTTCCTCATCGAAGGTTCGCCGCTGCACGACCTGGCGGAGCGCTACCTGCTCTCGGCCCACATGGTACAGCACCTGCTGCTCACCTACGTGGTGGCGCCGCTGCTGCTGGCCGGCACGCCTGCCTGGCTGCTCAGGGCCACGCTGGCCAACAAGAGCGTCTACCCGGTCATGAAGGTGCTGCTCCATCCGCTCACCACCTTCGCGGCGTTCGCAGTGGTGATGTACGTCTACCACCTGCCCCGCATCTACGACCTCTCCCTCATCAACACCTCGCTGCACCACGGGGTGCACATCATCATCCTCTTCGCCAGCCTAATGCTCTGGTGGCCCACCCTCAGCCCGCTGCCCGAGCTGCCGCGGCCGCCCTACATCATCCGCCTGGCTTACCTCTTCCTCGTGCCCGTGTCGCAACTGCCCATCTTCGCGGGCATCACGTTCGCGCCGGAACCGCTCTACCAGATGTACGCCAACATGCCCACGCGGGCGTTCGGGCTCTCGGTGCTGGAGGATCAGGCCATAGCCGGCGTGATCATGAAGGTGTTCGGCGTGGTGGCGTTCGGTGTACCGTTCATCGTCACTTTCTTCGCCTGGTACCGCAGTGAGCTCGCGCCAGGCAGGCCCATCAAACCAAGCGACGCGGCGCCAGCCAGCCTGGAACGGCAAGCGTGAACGACGACGACACCAGCATCGACGGCTACAGCGCGCCGCACCTGGGCGACGACCGCGAGCTGTGGGACGGCTCCGACCGTCCCCGAGCCATGCGGCTTCTGCAGGGCTACATCTGGCATCCGCGCGAGCAGGACCTGAACCTGTTCGATTACATCCCGGCCCAGTTGCCGGGCGAGGTGCACGTGCTCATGGACGCCATGCCGGCGGCGCCCTTCGCTTTCTTCGACGACGGCACCCTCAGCGCCACGCAGCAGGTGTATCAGCTCACGATCATGCGCATCGTGCCGGCCGGAGAGGACCCCGGCGCGGGCCTGCAAACCGTGGCCTCCCAGCTCCAGGAGCACCTGAACACCACGCCCGAAGGCGTCGGCTGGCAGCTGATGGAAGACCTG